>JADZBR010000210.1 GCA_020852035.1 Caulobacteraceae bacterium | reverse complement strand
TGTGCCAGGCGTCGTTGTCGGTGGGGTTTTCCTTGTGGTTGTCGAGGATGAACAGCTCCGGCGCCTCGGGCACCCCCGGATAGAGCGGGTGGGTGTGCAGCGGCCCGAAGCGGGCGGCGAAGTCGCGGTGCTGCACCGGAGCGAGGTGCTGGTCCTCGAAGAAGATCACCTGATGCTTGAGCAGGGTGGCGCGGATGTCGGCGATCAGTTCGTCGTCGAGGTCCTGGGAAAGGTCGACGCCTTCGATCAGCGCGCCGATGGTCGGGGTGAGTTCGCGGACTTGCAGCTTGGGCATGGGGTCCTCCGCCACAAACCTACTCCCTTCCCCCGGGAAGGGGGAAGGGTCAGGGATGGGGGTGGCCAACCTCTCCGCGCTTGTGGGTCACCGGACGAAGCTCAAACAGCCCCGGCCAATCTCGCCAACCTTTGTAGCGGACGCCCCGCCACCCCCATCCCCAGCCCTTCCCCCCTCTAGGGAGGAAGGGAGATCACGCCGGATTCCGGGCGACCATCTGGCGGGCGATGATGATCCGCTGCATCTCGTTGGTCCCCTCGCCGATGCACAGCAGGGGGGCGTCGCGGTAGAGGCGCTCGAGGATGAAGTCCTTGGAATAGCCGTAGGCGCCGTGGATGCGCATGGCCTCGGTGGCGTTCTCCAGCGCCGCTTCGGAGGCGAAGAGCTTGGCCATGCCCGCCTCCAGGTCCACCCGGCCGCCCCGGTCGTAGGCGGCGGCGGCGTCTTCGACCAAAAGCTCGGCGGCGCGGGAGCGGGCGGCCATGTCGCCGATCTTGGTCTGGATGGCCTGGTGCTGGGCGATGGGCTTGCCCATGGTCTGGCGGATCTGAGCGTAGCGGACGGCCTCCTTCAGCGCCCGCTTGGCGATCCCGACCCCGCGCGCGGCGACGTTCACCCGGCCGATCTCCAGCCCGCCGGTGGCCATCATGAAGCCCTGGCCCTCCTCGCCGCCGACCAGGCAAAGGTCGGCGCGGCAGCGGTAGTCCTCGAAGATGTATTCCCCGGTGTCGATGCCCCGGTAGCCGAGCTTGCCGAGCTTGCGGCCATTGCGGATGCCGGCCATCGGCTTGCCAGTCTCGGGATCGTTCTTGGTGACGATCAGCATGGTCATGCCGCGGTGGCGCGGGACCGCGTCCGGGTCGGTCTTCACCAGCAGGGCGCAGGCGTGGCCCTCGATGGAGTTGGTGATCCAGCTCTTGGTCCCGTTGACGACGTAGTGGTCGCCGTCGCGGCGCGCGACCGTGCGGATGCCCTGCAGGTCGGTGCCGGCGTCGGGCTCGGTGAGGCCCAGGGCGCCGCGCAGCTCGGCGCTGGCGAAGCGCGGGAGCCAGAAGTCCTTCTGCTTCTCCGTCCCGAACTTCTGGACGATCAGCGCCATCATCAGGTGGGAGTTGAAGACGCCGGTCAGGCTCATCCACTCCTCGGAGATGCGCGCCACGATGCGCGAATAGGTCTTCGCGTCGAGCCCGAGGCCGCCGTACTTCGGCTCGATCAGCGCGCCGAAGAGGCCAAGTTCGATCATGTCGTCGACCAGGTCCGCCGGCCACTCGTCGGCGTGTTCCAGCTGCATGGCGACGGGGGCGACCTTCTTCTCGATCCACTTGTCGATGGCGTCGAGGAAGGCGCGTTCGTCGGCCTCGGAGATCTTCGTATGGGCGTTCATCAGCAGGTCCGATCCGCTCCTTCGCCGAGGTCCGTTGCGGTCGCCCGGTCGCGGCCAACCTGCGAGCCCGGCGCGTCCGGGTCAACGCTCTCGCTGGGTCACCCCCGGCGGTGCTAGGCTTGGCCGATCGATCAAGGGAGGGGCGCATGGCCCGTCATCTGAAGTTTTCCCTCGCAGCCGTGGCGGCTTTGGCCATCGCCGGCGCCGCCTCGGCCGAGGTTCCCGCCAACATCGCCGACGCGCTGGCCGACAAGACCCGGCCCGCCGCCGACTCCGAGCGCGATGCGGCCCGCAAGCCCGGCGAGCTGCTGGCCTTCGCCGGGGTGAAGGAGGGCGACCAGGTCGCCGACTTCATCATCGGCGGCGGCTACTTCACCCGCATCCTCTCCGGCGCGGTGGGGCCGACCGGCAAGGTGTTCGCCTACCAGCCGGCGGAGTTCATCCAGTTCTCGGCCGACTACGGCGAGAGCCTGAAGAAGGTGGCCGCCGAGCGGGCCAACGTCACCGCCAGTTCGGCCAGTTTCGACGCCTTCGACCTGCCGGACAATCTCGACCTCGTGCTGACCGTGCAGAACTATCACGACCTGCACTTGAAGCCGGTCCCGCCGACGGCCGCTGGGGCGATCAACGCCGAGATCTTCAAGTCGTTGAAGCCCGGCGGCGTCTTCCTGGTGGTCGATCACGAAGCCAAGGCTGGGGCGGATCTGGTGGCCACCGCCGACGGCCTGCACCGCATCGACATCGCGCAGGCCAGGAAGGAGATCGAGGCGGCCGGCTTCAAGCTTGAGGCCGAGAGCCAGCTGCTCGACCAGCCGGCGGACCCGCGCACGGCCAACGTCTTCGACCCCTCGATCCGCGGCAAGACCGACCAGTTCGTGCTGAAGTTCCGGAAGCCGGCTTAGGGCTCAGCGTCCGCGGAACACCGGCTCGCGCTTTTCGAGGAAGCTGGCCACGCCTTCCTTGTGGTCCTCGGTGGCGGCGAGGCGGCGGATGGTCTCGATCGCCCAGGCGCCGAGTTCGCGCGGGTCGCCGTAGGCGGCCCGGCGCAGGCCCTCCTTCATGTAGCGCAGCGCCAGCGGCGGGTTGGCGGCGATGCGGGCGGCGAGCTCGCGGGCCTTGGTCATCAACTCGCCGTGCGGCGTCACCTCGCGCACCAGGCCGATGCGCAGGGATTCTTCGGCGTCGATGATGTCGCCGGTGAACAACAGCTCGGCCGCCTTGGCCGGGCCGACGATGGCCGGGAGGCGGTAGAAGCCGCCGACGTCGCAGACCAGGCCCCGCTTGATGAAGAGTTCGGCGAACCTGGCCCTCTCCGAGGCGATGCGGATGTCGGCGTAGAGCGCCAGCTCCATGCCCCAGCCCACGGCGGCGCCGTTGACCGCGGCGATCATCGGCTTATCGCATTCCAGCGCCGCCATCGCCGCGGGGGTCGGGCGATGGCGCACGACGGGCGCGCCGGCCGGCGTGGCGATGCCCTTCGGCCCGGCCATGATCTCGCGCACGTCGTCGCCCGAGCAGAAGGCCGGGTCGGCGCCGGTGACGATTACGCAGCGCGCCTCGGGATCGCTCACCGCCTGGCGGAAGGCTTTCTCCAGCCGGTCGTAGGCGTCGAAGTTCAGCGCGTTGCGCTGCTCGGGCCGGTTCAGGGTGATGGTGGCGATGTGATCGGCGACCTCGTAGGTCACGCTGGCGTCGCTCATGGTCGGCCTCCCGATGCTCCGCGCCGCCAGGCGGCGCGCGAGCCATGGACCCGGCGAACGATCGTCCGCCGAACGCAGGGGAAGTCCAGGGGCGGCGGACCGCGCCCTAGAGCCGGCGCGGGATGATCACCTGCATGCTCTGGTAGCCCTTGACGAAGGTCGAGGGGACCCGCTGCGGCTCGTCGAGCACGCGGATCTCGTGGAAGCGCTTGAGGATCTCTTCCCAGATGATCTTCAGCTGCAGCTCGGCCAGCCGGTTGCCGACGCAGCGGTGGATGCCGAAGCCGAAGGACAGGTGCTGGCGCGGCCGCTCGCGGTCGATGATGTAGTCGTTGGGCCGGTCGATGACCGTGTCGTCGCGGTTGCCCGAGACGTACCACATGACCACCGCGTCGCCCTTCTTGATAGTCTTGCCGCCCAGATCGAAGTCCCGCGTCGCGGTCCGCTTCATGTGCGCGAGCGGGGTCTGCCAGCGGATGGTCTCGGAGACCATCGAGGGGATCAGGTCGGGGTTGGCGCGCAGCTTGTCGTACTGCTCGGGGTATTTGTTGAGGGCGTAGACCGAGCCGGAGATGGTGTTCCGCGTGGTGTCGTTGCCGCCGATGGTCAGAAGGATGATGTTCCCCAGATACTCGAACTGGTTCATGTCCTTGGTGGCCTCGCCGTGGGCCAGCATGGAGACCATGTCGCCGTCGACCGGGTTTTCCTTCCGCTGAGCCCACAGGTTCAGGAAGTAGGTGGCGTAGGCGGCCATCTCGGCGCGCTTCTCCTCCCACGTCTCGACGATGCCGTCGCCGGGGCGCGACATCACCGTGTCCGACCAGCGGGTGAGCTTGCGGCGGTCCTCCTGCGGCATGCCGAAGAGGGTGGCCAGGGTCATGGCCGTCAGCTCCATCGAGACCTTGTCGACCCAGTCGAAGGGCTCGCCGATCGGCAGGCCGTCGAGGATCTGGCCGGCCCGCTCGCGGATCAGCGGCTCCATGATCATCAGGTTGTGCGGCGCCACGGCCGGGCTGACGGTCTTGCGCTGCTCGTCGTGCTTGGGCGGGTCCATGGCGATGAACATGGTCGGCCCGCCGGAGGGGCCGCCGAACGGGCCGCCGGTCATCTGCGCGCCGCTGGCCACCAGCTTCTCGATCATCGCCTCGCTGGGGCCCAGGCTGATGCCGCCCTCGGAGGAGAACACCTCGTGGTTGGTGTCCACCGCCATGATGTCGTCCCAGCGGGTGATGTCCCAGTGCGGCTCGAAGTCGCTGGCCGGCGACCAGTGGACCGGGTCCTCGGCCCGCAGGCGATCGAAGTAGGGCCACATGGCGTCGGCCTTGAAGAGCGCCGACTGCGCCGGGTTCAGGGCTTCGATCGGCTGGGAATAGACCTCGTCAGGGGCGCCTTTGACCTTCGGGGCGTCCAGAACAGCGCTATCGCTCATCGCGGTTTCCTCGCTTGGGCCAAGTCTTTGAAGACCTGTTGCTCACACATCTTGTCGCTCGAACCCCATTCGACAAGGGATAACATGACGGGGGCGTCATTTTCTACCGGACTTTGGCGCGCAAGTCACTCGCCTCGGAGGCCCGCCTGGCGTGGCGGGCGTTCGATCTGGCCCTTGCCGGCATGCGGCTGTATCCTCGCCTGGACGTTAGGGAGCACGCGATGAGACGGCTGTTCGGACCGTTTCCTGTGCTGGTCGCCCTGGTCGCCCTGGTCGCGGTCGCCAGCCCGGCCTGGGCGCAGCCGCAGGGGCCGGGCCTCGCGCAAAGTCCGCCCGCCGGCCCCGTTTTCCTGGTCGAAGCGGTGGCGGAAAAGACTGTCGCGAACCTGCCGCCCGGGCCGCTGCATTGGCGGGTGGAAGCCTTTCCGACGCTCGCCGCGGCGCAGGCCGCCGCCGGGCCCCTGTCGCTGCCCGCCGAAGCCTGGGGGTCGGCCTGGCTCTTCACCCTGGGCGCGCCGGGCGGCGCCACGCCCGGCGGCCGCAAGCTGGCGGAGATCGGCCCGGCGCCGGCGCCGCGCGCTTCGCGGTATCTGTTGCGGATCAATCGCGCCGGCGGCCCGCCCGGGGCCCGCACCCCGGTGCATACCCACGCCGGTTCCGAGGCGTTCTACGTGCTGAAGGGCCAGCTCAGCCAGAAGACCCCGCACGGCATGGCGCGGGTCGAAGCCGGCCAGTCCCTGAACGGCCACGCTCCCGGTATGGCGATGCAGCTGACCAGCACCGGCGCCGGCGACCTGGAGCAGCTGGTGATGTTCGTGGTCGACGCCGACAAGCCGTTCTCGTCGCCGGCGAGCTTCGACTAGGGCGCCTGCGCCGGATGCGGCGGTCCCCGCCCGCCGTTCGACGGAGCCCCCGGGTTCCCGCGGTCGTGGGAATGATCGGAACGGGGCAGGGGCGTCTAGGGCCAGAAGGCTCGCCTCAGCAGCGTCTCGGCCAGTTCGAAGGCCGCCGCGCCGATGCAGGCGGCGCAGAACAGCAGCGCCAGCAGCGGCGTGCGCGCCCTGTCCGGCCGCCTGCCGTGGGCCGCCTTGCTGGCCCGCCGCGAGACCTCGCGAAGGCGCTTGCGCATCCGCGCCAGCCGCGCCTCGGCCGCCGCGCCCGCCAACCGCGGCGGTGACTCGTGCAGCGTCATCGTCCACCCCCAGGCCCCCCTGGTGCGTCACGAGGCGAGGTTGCGGGGGGTGGGGATAACTCGCGGTTGAGAAGCGCGGTTAACGGGGCGGTTCAGACGCGGCGCCCTGGGCGGCCTTCAGGCGGCGACGGTCTTCCCGCTGGCCCTTGGCCTCCTGCTTCAGCCTGGCGATCAGCGCACCTATGTTGTGGGCGTGCTCCTCGTCGGAGATGTCGCTGTCGGAACGGCCGTAGCGGTCGATGCGCGCTTCTCTGGCGGCGTCGTCTTCGGGGGTCGGCTTGGGACGGGACATGGGTTCCTCGCTTCCCTTCCCCCTGGGAGGGGGGAAGGGTCAGGGATGGGGTGGCGTCCTCTCCGCGCCTCTGAGCGGGGGAGGGGGCGCCGGCGATCAATTCGGCCCGGCCGGGAAGGCGGAGGCGTCGCCACCCCCATCCCCGGCCCTTCCCCCCTCCCAGGGGAAAGGGAGGCGCGCGATATCGGCCTCGCGCCGAAGGCGGCGAGGGTGGGAAGGGATGCGGAGCGCCGGGCCTCGCCCGGGGATCGTTGTGATGGGTACCGTTTCGGCGATGTCCGAAGCGCTCCGCGCGGGCGTTGGGCTCCAGCTTCCGTTCGGCGGCCCTGTTGGAGCCTAGACGGAGCGCTGGAGGCGGGCGGGCCTCCCGACTCTAGGGAGGTCCTGGACCGCGGGCGTTTCCACCGCCCGCCTGGAGCTCGGACCGGCCAGGGGCCGCGGCCGCCCGCGGCCGTTCACGAAGCCGGTAGGGGCGGGTCTGCCTATGGGACCGCGACTGGCGCCGGCGAGCCTCCCGCTCGACCGCCCCCCGCCGCCCGCAAAGAGAGCCGGCCTT
>JADZBR010000209.1 GCA_020852035.1 Caulobacteraceae bacterium | reverse complement strand
TGCAGGCGCCGCAGGCTCTCCTCGCACGTCTTCTTCAGCCGCGCCGGGCTGCCGTTCATGTCCCGCGTCTCGCCGTCGTTCATGCCGCATTTGGAGGCGAGGACGAAATCGTTGCGGCGGTCCTTCAGCACCTCGCCGACCAGCCGCTCGTTGTGGCCCAGGCCATAGACGGCGGCGGTGTCGAGGAAGGTGTGGCCGGCGTCGAGGGCCCCCTTCAGCACCGCCTCGGCCTGCTCGCGCGGGGGCGCCTTGCCGTAGGCGCTGGAGAGGCTCATGCAGCCCAGCCCGATGGCCGAGACGTCGAACGGGCCGAGTTTGCGGGTCTGCATGCGGGGCTCTCCTTGGCGGGGGTGGACAGGCTGTTAGCGCTTTTGCACGATCGGCGGCAGGCCGATTTGGAAAGTCGATGTCGATCACGCGCCGCACCCTGCTGATCGCCCCGGCCGCGCTGGCGGGATGCCAGGGGCTGGCCGTCGAGCCGGAGGCCGAAGCGACGGCGAAGCGGGCCTTCCAGCTGCTGCGGTCCGGCGACGACGCCGGGGTGAGGGCGCTGATGGAGCCTGCCCAGCGCCAGGCCACGCCGTCGGAAGCGCTGGCCATGATGCGCGGCCTGATCCCCGAGGGGCCGCCGCCCGAGCCCCGGCTGACCAGCTGGCGCGCCTTCGCCGGCACGGGCGGGCGCACGGTCACCCTGGAGCATGTCTACGACTATCCGGGGCGGCAGGTGATCGCCACGGCCCTGCTCGCGCCGGGGCCCAAGCCGAAGACCTGGTGGGTGCGCGGCTTCAACATCAACGTGCGGATGACGCCGGACGCACCGGCGCCGAAACGCGCCGCGGGGCAGCAGATCTAGGCGTTCATATCCTCCCCCGCGCGGGGGAGGATTTAAGGAGCGTCTACCGCGCCCTGGGCCGCAGGCCCTGGAACACCGCCCCGGCGACGCCCTGCCAGAGTGCGCGCAGGTCGATCGCCCCGCGCAGCTTGCCGGCCAGGCCCAGCACCACCACGCCGTGGATCGAGGCCCAGAAGATGTGCGCCACCATGTCGAGATCGCCCTCGATCAGGCCGGCGTCCAGCATGCCGCGCACGTTGTGGCGCATCGTCTCGCGGGCGCGGGCGTTGGCGGCGACGAGGTCGGGAAAGCGCTGCTCGTCGGGCTGGTTGAGGTCGAACATCAGCTTGTAGGTGTGCGGGTGCTCCAGGGCGAAGCCGAGGTAAGCCTCGCCCATCACCCGCGAGCGCTCCACCGGGTCCGAGGTGGTGGCGGCGGCCATCTCCAGCGCGTCGGCGAAACGGTTGAAGCCCTGGGCGCGGATGGCGGCCAGGATGTCGTCCTTGTCCTGGAAGTAGCGGTAGGGGGTCATCGGGCTGACGCCGAGTTCGGCCGCCAGCTGGCGCATGGTGACGCCCTCCAGCCCGCGCTCGGCGAACAGGCGCTCGGCCGCCTCGCAGAGGCGCTCACGGAAATCGGCGACGTCTTCCTCGGACAGGACGCGGGGCAAACCACACTCCAGACAAATCAACGCTTGCCGTGAGTTACGACTTACGACATAAATTTACAACGTAAGAAAAAATCCAGGGAGGCCGGCATGGACGGCGAGGCTCAACTCAACCCCTTCCTGCGCGGCAATTTCGCCCCGATCCGCTCGGAGGACGACTTCGACCTCGAGGTGCAGGGCGAAATCCCGCGGGAGCTGCGGGGCACGCTCTACCGCATCGGTCCGAATCCGCAGTTCGAGCCGAAGGATCCGAACTACCACTGGTTCCTGGGCGACGGGATGGTGCACGCTTTCCGCGTCGAGGACGGCAAGGCCAGCTACCGCAACCGCTGGGTCCGCACGCCGCGCTTCGAGCTGGAGCGCCAGGAGGGGCGGGGGCTGTTCGGCGCCTGGGGCAACCCGATGACCACCGATCCCAAGGCCGCCGGCGTCGATGGCGGCGTGGCCAACACCAACATCGTCTGCCACGCCGGCCACCTGCTGGCGCTGGTGGAGGGCAGCCGGCCGTTCGAGGTGGCGCAGGGCTCGCTCGATCCGATCGGCTATGCGGAAAGCTACCAGGGCCGGGTCACGGCGCACCCGAAGGTCGATCCCGAGACCGGGGAGATGGTCTGGTTCGGCTATTCGACCGGGGCGATGCCGCTGAACAACCAGGTCAGCTACGGCGTCACCGCCGCCGACGGGACGGTGGTGCGGCGCGACGATTTCGAGGCGCCGTTCGCCTCGATGGTCCACGACTTCATGGTGACGCGGAACTACGCGCTGTTCCCGATCCTGCCGCTGACCGGCTCGCTGGAGCGGGCGATGGGCGGCAGGCCGGCCTACGCCTGGGAGCCGGACAAGGGCGCCTATGTCGGGGTCATGCGGCGCGATGCGGGCGTCGAGACCATCCGCTGGTTCAACGCCCCGGCCTGCTATGTCTTCCACCCGATGAACGCCTGGGAGGCGGACGGGAAGATCTTCGCCGACGTCATGCGCTATGATGCAGCGCCCCTGTTCCCCAACCCGGACGGCTCGCGCGGCCAGGCGACGGCGGCGCGGCTGGTGCGCTGGACCTTCGACCTGGCGGGGAATTCCGACGCCATCAAGGAAGAAACGCTGGACGATCTGGACGGCGAATTCCCGCGCTTCGACGAGCGGCGGGCGGGGCTTTCCTACCGCCACGGCTGGTTCGCCGGCGATACGCGCGGGCTGAAGACCGTGAAGACCAACGCCATCGCGCACATCGACCTGAAGACCGGCGTGAAGTCGGTCTACGAACTGCCGGCGGGCGACCTGACCTCCGAGCCGGTGTTCACGCCGCGCTCGGCGAGCGCCGAGGAGGGCGACGGCTGGCTGACGGCGGTGGTCTGGCGGGCGGCGGAGAACCGCAGCGACCTCGTGGTGTTCGAGGCCCAGGACGTGGCGTCGGGGCCGATCGGCATGGCCAAGCTGCCGCGCCGCGTGCCGTTCGGCTTCCACGGCAATTGGGTTTCCTCTCCGTGAGGGAGAGGGAAATCCGCTCGCGTCAGCGAGCGGGAGGGTGAGGGGTTTCGGCCTCTCCGGAGAGGGCGCGAGGCCCCCATCCTCGCCGCGCTCCGCGCGTCTTTCCTTCTCCCGACCGGGAGAAGGATGTCAGCGGCGGCGTTCGAGCTGGGCGTCGAGGCTGTAGAGCCCGGCGCCGCGCGTCGCCAGGACCAGCGAGACGGCGATCATCGCCAGCGCGGGGAAGAGCGCCCGGAAGTCCGAGCCCGCCCAGGTGAGTGCGACAGCCACGACGAAGTTGAACGCCATGACCAGCCCCGCCCAGCGGGTCAGGAAACCCAGCGCGATCAACGCGCCGGCGATGAACTGGGCGTAGACGGAGACCGGGCCGGCCAGGGTCGGCAGCGGGCAGTTGCGGTTGGCCAGGAAGGCGACGAACTCCTGCATCCGCGCCGCGCTCGCGATGTTGGCCGAGGTCCCCCACATCAGGAACGCGCCGACGAGCAGGCGCAGGATCAGCATGGCGGCGTCGTCGAAGCGGGCGAGCGGAGCCAGGAGGACGAGCGGGCTGGTTCGGCGCGGCAAGGGCGTTCCTCCGATACTGGGCGCGAAACTGGCGCCGTGGGGACGGGCCCGGAAGTGAAGTTTGCTTCATCCGTCGCCGCCCCTCGCTATAGCTAGCGCCGCATCAAGGCGAGGACGCGGCATGAAGGCGATCTGGTACGACCGAACGGGGCCGGCCCGCGAAGTGCTGCAGTATGGCGACCTGCCGACGCCGCGGCCGGGGCGCGGCGAGGTGCTGATCGGCATCCGCGCCTCGGGGGTGAACCCCTCGGACGTCGGCGCGCGCGGCGGGGCCAGCGGGCGCATGGCCTATCCGCGCATCACGCCCAACAGCGACGGGGCCGGCGTGGTGGAGGCCGTGGGGCCAGGCGTGGCCGAACGCTGGGTCGGCAAGCGGGTGTGGTTCTACAACGGCCAGCGCAACGGCCGGGCCTTCGGATCGGCGGCGGAATACATCGAGCTGGACGTCGACCTGGTGCGCGAACTGCCCGACCAGGTGAGCTTCGCCGAGGGCGCGACGCTGGGCATCCCCTGCATGACCGCGCACCGGGCGCTGTTCGCCTTCGGGCCGGTGCAGGGGCGCACGGTGCTGGTCACCGGCGGCGCCGGCGCGGTGGGGCACTATGCGGTGCAGCTGGCCAAGTGGGCGGGGGCGAGCGTGATCGCCACCATCTCGTCCGAGGCGAAGGCCGAGCGGGCGCGGGCCGGCGGGGCGGATTTCGTGATCGACTACCGCCGCGAGGACGTGGCCGCGCGGATCGCCGAGATCACCGGCGGCGAGGGCGTGCACCACGCGGTCGATGTGGACTTCGGCGGCAACGTCGGGGTGACGCTGCCGAGCCTGCGGATGAACGGCTCGCTCAGCTACTACGCCTCGCGCGGGGCGCGGGAGCCGGCCGTTACAGCTGGCCTGCTGATGATGAAGAACCTCTCGGTGAACGGCGTCTACCTGCCGGTCTCGCCGCACGAGGCGCGCCGGCGCGCGCAGGACGACATCACCCGCTGGATCGCCGGCGAGCGGCGCATCCTGTCGGTGGCGGGGCGCTTTGCGCTGGAGGACTGCGCCGGGGCGCACGAACTGGTCGAGGCCGGCGGCAAGGTCGGGACGGTGGTGGTGGAGGTGGGCTAGCCGCCCGGTCCCGCATCATCCCGCCGAGGGCGCTGGGGAAGGGCTGGCCGCTACAGCAGATCCCTGAGCCAGGCTGTCAGCGGCGCGTCGGCCGGCGGCATCGGGTAGTCGGCGAGCTTCATCGGCTTCACCCAGGCCAGCGCCTTGTGCTCCCTGGCCTCCACCTGACCCTCCCAGCGGCGGCAGAGGTAGAGCGGCATCAAGAGGTGGAAGCTCTCGTACTCGTGGCTGGCGAACACGAAGGGCGCCAGGCACGGCGGCGGCACGCGGATGCCCAGCTCCTCCTCCAGTTCGCGGATCAGGCACGCCTCCGGCGTCTCGCCGGCCTCGACCTTGCCGCCGGGAAACTCCCAGAGCCCGGCCAATTGCTTGCCCTCCGGCCGCTGGCAGATCAGCACCCGCCCGTCGATGTCGACCAGGGCGCAGGCGACGACGAGCAGGAGCGGCTTGGCGGTCAAGAATTCGCCCCTGAAGCACCGCTTTGCGCGACGCAGACGTAGACGTAGTTGACCAGTTCGAGATGATCGCGCGGCCCAACGACCGCACATACGGCCGAGGTGATCTCCGAGCGCACGTCGGCCCCGTTCGCATAACTATTGAGCAGGTCGATATAGGCGGCCCGCCCGAGGACAAACGTCTTGGGTTCCATCCGCCATCGAGGTTCCTGGAACGCTCCGCTTTCGGACAGTTCGGCGCGTCCCAGCGCCATCTGACGCTCCAACTGGTCGGGGTAACCTACTGGGTTTCGTGCAAATCCCTGAAGTCCGCCCGTGAAAGCTTCTTGGTTGAGCCGCTCCTGCAACCGCGCGTCCCGAAGAATGGGAAAGTTCCAGATCAAACCGATATGACCGCCAGGTCCCAGCGCACCGGCCGCCTTGCGATAACTTATCGCCGGGTCGACCCAATGAAAGGCGTTGGCCGACAAGACCGCGCGATAGGTTTGCTCGGGAGTGAAATCTTCAAAAGTGGAACAGACTACGCGGGCGCGATCGCTCAGGCTCTGTTGCAGCATCGTGGCCATGCGGGGGCCAGGTTCGAGAGACAGGACATGTAGCCCTGCCGCCACAAGGCCGGCCGTCAATTGACCCGTTCCGCCGCCAACCTCCAGCACGGGATCACCAGGCGCCAGGCCGGCGTCGGCCATCAGCGGACCGATGATGGCGGCGCCAAAGCGTGGGCGACCCGCATCATAGACGTCGGCCACCTGATCGAATGCGAAACGCCGCTCCCGAGAGGTGTTAGCTCGCATCGATTGCGCCCATTCCCCTTAAGATCGGTAATCCCCGTTGATCGCCACGTACTGCTTGGTGAGGTCGCAGGTCCACACCGTCGCCGAGGCCCGCCCGACGCCGACATCGACGCTGACCTCCAGTTCCTGGCGCTTCATGTAGGCGCTCATCTTCGCCTCGGAGTAGGTGGGCGAGACCAGCCCGTCCTGCGCCGCCCAGAGGTCGCCGAACTTCACGCTCATGCGGTCGCGGTTGACCGGCTCGTCGGCCCGGCCGACCGCCATGACGATACGGCCCCAGTTGGCGTCCTCGCCGGCGAAGGCGGTCTTCACCAGCGGGCTCTCGGCCACCGTGCGGGCGATCTTGCGGGCCGAGGCGGCGCTCTCGGCGCCGGTCACGTTGATCCTGACGAACTTGGTCGCCCCCTCGCCGTCGCGCACCAGCTGCAGGGCGAGGTCGAGGAGCACGCCCTCCAGCTTCTCGCGGAAGTCGGCCAGCCGCCGGTCGCCCGCGCGGCTGATCTTCGGCGCGCCGGCCGCCCCGGTGGCGAAGAGCAGCAGGGTGTCGTTGGTCGAACGATCGCCGTCCACCGTCACGGCGTTGAAGGTCGAGCGGGTGTAGAGGCCCAGAAGCGCCTGCAGCGCCGCCGGCGAGATGGTGGCGTCGGTGGCCACGAAGGCCAGCATGGTGGCCATGTCCGGGGCGATCATGCCCGAGCCCTTGGCGATGCCGGCGATACGGACCTTCACGCCGTCGATCTCGGCCGTGGCCGTGGCGCCCTTCGGGAAGGTGTCGGTGGTCATGATCGCCCGCGCCGCGCCTTCCCAGGCGTCGGGCGACAGGTGGTGGTCCAGGTCGGGCACGCGGTGGGTGATCCTGGCGTCGTCCAGCAGCACGCCGATCACGCCAGTGGAGGCGGCCATCACGTCGCGCTGGCGGCAGTCGAAGCGCTTGGCGACCGCCGAGGCGACCCGCCGCACGGCGTCCGCCCCCGGCTTGCCGGTGAAGGAGTTGGCGCAGCCGGCGTTGACCACCAGGGCGCGCACGTCCTCGCCGCCGGAGGTCTCCAGCTGGCGCTTGCACCAGTCGACCGGCGCCGAGCCGACGCCGTGGCGGGTGAAGACGCCGGCGCAGGTGGTCCCCTCGGCGAAGCGCATGAGCAGCAGATCGTCGCGCTCGTGCTTGTAGAAACCGGCCCGGCCGACCGCCAGCTCCACCCCGCCGACCGGCGCGATGCTCGGAAAGGGCGCGGCCAGGGGCGAGATGGCGAGGCCCGGCTTGCCGGCCGGCGCGGCGGGCGCCTGTGGCGCGGCGTCGAACTGGCGGCTCTGCTTGTCGGCCCGTTTCAGCGCCGCGCGCTTCAGGGCCGAGGTCAGCGGATCGAGCGCCCCGCCGAGGGTCTGGCCGACCGCCTCGACGGGCTTGGCGACGGCGTCGAGCGCGGCCTTGGCGGCGCGGGCGCCGCCGGACTTGGCGGGCTTCGATCTGGAGCGGGTCGGGGTCTTGCTCATTTGGGCGTCTCGACCGGCGGGATGATGACGGGCTTGGGCGGCGGGACCGTGACCGGCGGGGTCGTCGGCTGGGTCGGCTTGGCGTATTCGCGCTCGGGCGTCGCCTTGGCCTTCGGCTCGGGCGCCGGGCGCGCGGGCGGGCGCTCTTGCCGCCGCGGCTGCTGAACGGCCGGGCGCGGCGCGGGCCGAGGCAGCGGGGCGGCCGCGGCCTTCTGCGCCGGCGGCGCGGGCCCGGCGGGCGGCGCCCTGGGTTCGGCCGGCGGCGGGACCTGAGCCGGCTTGGGCGGCGGCGCGGCCTTGGGCGCGGTGGCGGGCTCGCGGGGGGCGTTCACGGGCCTGGCGGCCAGCATCTCCACCTTGGCCTTGGCGCGCAGCCGCTCGATCAGGTCGCGGACCTGGTCGTAGGTCAGGAAGCGCACGATCTGCGGGCGCGCCTGCTCGAGGGTCAGCTCCGGTTCGGGCCGGCGGTCCTCGATCTTCAGGATGCTCCAGCCGCCCTCGACCTGCAGCGGGCCGACCAGGTCGCCCGGCTTGGCGTCCTGCAGCGGCGTGGCGATCGCCTCCGGCATCACGTCGAGGGTGAAGTAGCCCAGGTCGCCGCCGTTGAAGCGGGTCTCGGCGTCGGTCGAGCGCTCCATCGCCAGGGCCTCGAAGCTGCCGCCGGCGGCCAGCTGCTTGAGGATCCCCTGCGCCTCGGGCTCGGTGGCCACCAGGATCTGGCGCGCGCGCACCTCCTCGGAGCGGCGCGCCAGGCGCAGCTGTTCGGCGTGCAGGGCCTTGATGGCGTTCTCGGTCACCGCCTCGGAGACCACGCCCTCGATCAGCATGTCGCCGAGGATGCGGTCGCGGGCGGCGGCGAGGCGGCGCTGGGCGACCGGCTCGCGGTCCAGCTTGCGGCGCACCGCCTCGGCGGCCAGCAGCTTCTGGTCGATCACCTGGTCCAGCACCTGGCGGAACTGCTCGGAGGAGGCGTCCAGCGGCTCGCCCTGGCCGATCAGCCCCTGGGCGACCGCCTCGCGCTTGACGTCCGAGGTCCAGACCGTCCGGCCGTCGACCGTGGCCACAGCGACGTCGCCCGCCTGCGGGGGTTTTTCGGCGCCCTCGTTGTCGCCGCAGGCGGCCAGCGCCAGGCCCGAGCCGGCGAGGGCCGCGGCGAAAAGGACGGCGCGCCAAGGCGCTTTACGGGCTCGTGCGGTCATGCCATCGCGGTTCCGAGCGGGTGGGCCTAGCAGCGAAGGCTGTCCCTATCCGAAAACAATGTGGCGATGCAAAGTGATCGCCGGTAACAAACCAGAAAGGGAGAAAGACCTCATGCGCTTCTACACCTCGATGGGCCCAAATCCGCGGGTCGTGAAGATGTTCATGCTCGAAAAGGGCGCCGACGTCGAACAGGTGAGCGTCGACCTG
Source organism: Caulobacteraceae bacterium (assembly GCA_020852035.1). Classification (GTDB taxonomy): domain Bacteria; phylum Pseudomonadota; class Alphaproteobacteria; order Caulobacterales; family Caulobacteraceae; genus Phenylobacterium. The sequence continues at coordinate 2,523 of JADZBR010000209.1, read as the reverse complement.
ATGAAGGGCGAGAACCGCCAGGAGGCGCACCTGAAGCGCAACCCCGCCGGCCAGATGCCGACCCTGGAGCTCGACGACGGGAGCTTCGTCTCCGAAATCACCGCCATCTGCGAATACCTCGACGAGAAGTTCCCCGGCCCCTCCCTGGTCGGCGAGACGCCCGAGGAGCGGGCCGCCACCCGGATGTGGACGCGCCGCGTCGATCTCAACATCTGCGAGCCGATGGCCAACGGTTTCCGCTTCGGCGCGGGCCTGCCGCTGTTCCAGAGCCGCATCCGCACCATCCCGCAGGCTTCGGCCGACCTCTGCACCCTGGCGCAGGAGCGGATCAGCTGGCTGGACGGCCTGATCGCCGGCCGCGACTTCATCGCCGGCGACAAGCTCACCCTGGCCGACGTGCTGCTCTACTGCTTCCTGGAGTTCGGCGCCCAGGTCGGCCAGCCGATCAATCCGGAGAACAAGAACATCGGCGCCTGGCTGGAGCGCATGCGCGCCCGTCCGAGCGCGGCGGCCAGCGCTTAGCGGGCAGGACTAGCTCCCTATTCCGCTCATCCCCGCGAAAGCGGGGACCCAGGTGTTTTATCGAAGGGCTCCCGCGTTTCCGGTTCGAACCAAAAAAAGCCTGGGTCCCCGCTTTCGCGGGGATGAGCGGAAGGGGGAGATGCCGAGCGCGACAAGATGAGCGCTCCCGATCTAAGCTGACTTCATTCAAAACGACCCGACTCTTTCGACCATCCGATTTTCCGAGACCCGATTTCCATGACCACCATCTCCATCCCCCGGCAGTTCCGGGGGCCTCCCTTCACGGCCAACGGCGGCTACCTCTGCGGCGTGCTGTCCAATGCGGTCGGCGGGCGCGGCACCTCCATGCTGCGCTCGGGCGTGCCGCTCGACACCGAGGTGACGCTGACCTTCGCCGACGACGGCTCGGCCGCCCTGACCAACGCCGAGGGGACGCTGCTGGGCACGGCCAAGCCGGCCGACGACGCCTCCATCCCGCCGCCGATCGCCCCGCCCTCCGTCGCCGACGCGCGCCGGTTCGGCGATACGGGCGTGTTCGCCAAACGCCCGCTGCACCGCGGCTGCTTCTCCTGCTGCATCGAGCGCGAGGCCGGCGAGGGCCTGGGCGTCTTCGTCGGCCCCATCGAGGGGGCGCCGGAAGGCCGCTGCGCCGGCGTCTGGACGCCGCACGCCAACTTCGCCGACGCGGACGGCCTGATTCCCGACGAGATCACCTGGGGCGCGCTCGACTGCCCGGGCTCGATGGCCTGGTTCGAGAAGGGAACCCCCGTGGGCCTGCTCGGCACCATGTCCGGGGAGGTGGTGGAGAAGCCGCGCGCCGGGGAGACCTATGTGGTCACCGCCTGGACGCTCGCCTCGGAGGGTCGCAAACACTACGCGGGCGTCGCCCTGCACGATGCGAACGGCAGGCTGATGGCCCGCGGCGGTCAGATCTGGATCGCCCGCGCGCCGGCCGCGGCGGCGCCTCGCGTTGACACTCAAGGGGTCACTGCCTAAGTCACGCCGGCGCTTTGCGAGCGGGTTTTCGGGTAGGCTAAGGCCGGAGCGCGGCCGCCAGAACCGCGCTCGACTCTAGGATCCGGACCCCCTCTCCATGAGCTTCATCCAGCGACTTTTCGGCTCGTCCAACGAGCGCAAGGTCAAGGCCCTCAACGGCCGCGTCGCCAAGATCAACAGCCTGGAGCCGCAGTTCGCGGCCCTGACCGACGAACAGTTGCGCGGCAAGACCCAGGAGTTCCGCGACCGGCTGGCCAAGGGCGAGGCGCTGGACAGCCTGATGGAGGAAGCCTTCGCGGTGGTCCGCGAGGCGGCCAAGCGCGCGCTGGGCCAGCGGCACTACGACGTGCAGCTGGTCGGCGGCATGACCCTGCACAAGGGCGGCATCGCCGAGATGCGCACCGGCGAGGGCAAGACCCTGGTCGGCACCCTGCCGGTCTATCTGAACGCGCTCGAGGGCAAGGGCGTCCATGTCATCACGGTGAACGACTACCTGGCCCAGCGCGACTCGGACTGGATGGGCCGGGTCTACCGGTTCCTCGGCATGAGCGTGGGCGTCATCGTGCACGGCCTTTCCCAGGGCCAGCGCAAGGCGGCCTACAATTCCGACATAACCTACGGCACCAACAACGAATTCGGCTTCGACTACCTGCGCGACAACCTGGTCTACGACCTGCAGGAAATGGTCCAGCGCGGGCACAACTTCGCCATCGTCGACGAGGTGGACTCGATCCTCATCGACGAGGCGCGCACGCCGCTGATCATCTCCGGCCCCACCGACGACCGCAGCGAGTTCTACCGGACCATCGACGGCCTGGTGCGCGAGCTGATCAAGGACCCGTCGAACTTCGACCACGACGAAAAGCAGCGCCAGGTGATGCTGACCGAGGAGGGCTCGGAGCGCATCGAGGAGATCCTGCAGGAAGGCGGGCACCTGGCCGAGGAGACCACCGGCCTCTACGACGCGGCCAACGTCTCGGTGGTGCACCACGTCAACCAGGCGCT
>JADZBR010000208.1 GCA_020852035.1 Caulobacteraceae bacterium | reverse complement strand
GCCGCGGCGGCAAGAGCGCGCTCTTCCCCTACACAGGCCAGATGCCCGTCACGGTCGACAAGACCCTCGAGCAGAAGTCCACCGCCGCCGAGGAATACATCTACTGGCCGGGGTGACACAGATGACCGATGTCCTCCACGTGCAGGAAACCGCCGCCGGCGTCCCCTTCGTCCGCTCACCGGACGAGAGTTTCCAGGGGCTGACGGACTATCCGTGGCCGCCCAACTACATCGACTTCGAGGGCCTTCGGCTGCACTACCTCGACGTCGGCCCGAAGGACGGCCCGGTCGCCCTGCTCACCCACGGCATGCCGACCTGGAGCTACCTCAACCGCCACATCATCGCGCGGCTGAGCCAGGCCGGCTGGCGCTGCATCGCCCCCGACCACATCGGCTTCGGCCGTTCGGACAAGGTGATCGACGACGGCTGGTACTCCATCGCCCGCCACACCCGCGCGCTGGGCCAACTGATCGCCGAACTCGACCTGACCGGCATAACCGTCTTCGGCCAGGACTGGGGCGGCCCCACAAGCCTCGCCCACGCGGCCGAGCATCCCGAGCGGTTCGCCCGCCTGGTGATCATGAACACCTGGATGCACCACGCCGCGTTCGACTACACGCCGGCCATCCGCGAGTGGAATGCGCGCTGGCATGAAGGCGGCCTCTTCGGCGCCAACGTGCCCGAGCCCTTGTCCCTGGGCTGGCTGATGACCCGGGCGACCGGCCGCCTGAAGGGCGCGGACTTCTTCGGCATCATCGAAAAGGCCGCCTATCCCGAACTCGGCGCCGAAGCCGACGCCGTGCGCCGCGGCTACGACGCCCCGCACGCCGGGCTCGGCCACGCCGGCCACGCGGGTCCACGGCGCTTCCCGCTCAGCCTGCCGTTCGACAATCCCGAGGGCGGCAACGCGGACGCCCAGGCCCGCCACTTCGCCGCGCTTGAGACCTGGACGAAGCCCATCCACTTCATCTGGGGCGGCGCCGACGACGTCTTCACCGAGGCGTGGGGCCGGGCCTGGGCCGCGCGCTTCCCGCAGGCGACCTTCGACCCGCTGCCCGACGCCGGCCACTTCCTGCAGGACACCCACGGCGACGAGATCGCGGAGATCTTTCTGCGTCGGATCGCCGAAACCGCCCGCTGACTTTCCACGAGACACCCCAATGGACATCCTCCGCACGCCCGACAGCCAGTTCGAGAACCTGCCCGGTTTCCCCTGGCCGGCGCACTACACCGAGATCGACGCCGGCGATGGGACGCCCCTGCGCATCGCCCGTGTGGATGAGGGCCCGCGCGACGCCGCCCCGGTGCTGCTGATGCACGGCAACCCGAGCTGGAGCTATCTCTACCGCAAGATGATCCCGGGCCTGCTCGCCGCCGGCCACCGGGTGATCGCCGTCGATCTGGTCGGCTGCGGACGCTCCGACAAGCCGGCCGCCAAGGACGACTACACCCTGGCCCGCCACTACCAGTGGATGACCGACTGGCTGGCGGCGATGGACCTGAAGGACATCACCCTCTTCTGCCAGGACTGGGGCGGCACCATCGGCCTCTACCTGGTCGCCCAGCATCCCGAGCGCTTCGCCCGGGTGATCGCCGCCAACACCGGCCTGCCGCTCGGCGAGGGCGAGAGCGACTTCATGCGCATGTGGGTCGGCCTGATGAAGGAAGCGACCGCCTTCCCGTGGGACCGCTTCGGTCCGGCCCGCGCCCACGCCATGTCGGAGGCCGAGGCCGCCGCCTACCAGGCTCCCTTCCCCGACAGTCGCTATGAGGCCGGGATCGTGCAGTTCCCGGTGCTGATCGCCGTGCAGCCCGACAATCCCGGCGCCCCGCTGAACCGCGCCGCCTGGCCGAAACTCTGCGCCTACGACAGGCCCTTCCTGACCCTCTGGGGCGGCCAGGACCCAGTCGCCCGCGGCGGCAACAAGAAGCTCCAGGCCGCCGTCGCCGGCGCCGCCGGCCAGCCGCACCACGTCTTCGAGACCGCCGGCCATTTCGTGCAGGAGGACGTGCCCGAGGAACTGGTCGCCCACGTCAACGCCTTCATCGCGAGCACCAAATGAACCCGCTCTTCCCCCGCCCGCTGGACGCCGGCTACGACGGCAAGGCCGCGCGCATCTACCTGGGCCTGCTGGCGATCCTGACCATCGTGCCGGGCCTGATCCACAGCTACCTGCCGGACGGCGGCGCCGGCGTCATCGCCGGCATGGACCTGGCCGGCCGCCGCGAGACGGTGGTCAGCCTCTTCGCCTGGAAGGGCGCGACCCAGATTCCCTGGGGCCTGGCGATCCTGGCGGTCGCGTGGCGCTATCCGACCCTGACGCCGCTCTTTCTCTCGCTTCTGCTGCTGGAACGCATCCTCCTGGCGGCGCGGGCCTGGATCTTCCATCCGCCGGTCTCCGGCCACCATCCGCCCGAACACTATTCGAGCCTGATCTTCATCCCGCTCACCGCCCTCTTCCTGTTCATCGCCCTGCGCCGCCGAGCCTGACCATGACCGAGCTTACGCAGATCGAGGTCCAGCGCGACGACCTCACCAAGACCCGCCTCGTCCGCCGCCCGCTGCCGGACCTCGCGGCCGGCCAGGTGCTGGCCAGGGTCGACACCTTCGCCCTCACCGCCAACAACGTGACCTACGGCGTCTCCGGCGACATGCTGGGCTACTGGCACGCCTACCCGGCCCAACTGCCCTGGGGGATCATCCCGGTCTGGGGCTTCGCCACCGTCACCGCCTCGCGCCACGACGAGATCGAGGTCGGCGAACGCATCTGGGGGTTCCTGCCGATGGCCTCGCATGTGGTGCTAGAGCCCGGCGAGGTCAGCCGCCGCGGCTTCAAGGACGCCGCCGCCCACCGCGAACCCCTGGCCGACGTCTACAACCGCCTCCAGCGCACCCGCGAGGACCCGCCGGAGCTCGCCGGCCTGGACGCCGAGCGCTCGGCGCTGGTTCCGCTCTTCACCACCAGCTTCATCGTCGACGACTTCCTGGCCGACAACGCCTGGTTCGGCGCCCGCCAGCTGGTGATCCTCAGCGCCTCGTCCAAGACCGGCTGGGGCCTCGCCAGCTTCGCCCACCACCGCGAAGGCCATCCGGTCCACGTCGTCGGCGTGACCTCGGCCGCCAACACCGGCTTCGTGCAGGGCCTCGGCGTCTGCGACCAGGTGATCGCCTACGGCGAGATCGAAACCCTCGACGCCTCCATCCCCACGGTCCTGGTCGATATGGCAGGCTCGGCCGAGGCCCGCTCGCGCACGCACCACCACTTCGGCGCCAATCTGACCTACAGCTGCGTCGTCGGCGCCACCCACTGGACCGAACGCGGTCCGCGCGGGGACTTGCCCGGCGCTACGCCCACCTTCTTCTTCGCCCCCGGCCAGATCGCCAAGCGCGACGCCGAGCTCGGTTCCGGCGTGATCCGCCAACGCGCCCAGGCCGAGGCCCTGCGCATCGCCCGCGAGACCGCCCACCTGCGCACCACCGAGCAGGTGACCGGCCCGGACGCCTGCCTTGGCGCCTTCGCCGAGATGGTCGCCGGCCGCGTCGCGCCCGAGCGCCTGCTGATGCTCAGCCTGAGCGCGACGGCCGCATGACTGAACAGGTTCTCGACGCCCTCGCCGCCGCGCCGCCGCGCGTGGAGGACGCCAGGTTCGTCGCCCGCCGCCGCACGGCGCTGGCGCTCTTGTTCCTGGCCTTCACCTTCTCGATCATGGACCGGCAGATCGTCTCGATCCTCGCCGAGCCGATCAAGCACGAGTTCGCCCTCACCGACACCCAGCTGGGCTTCCTCGGCGGCCTGGCCTTCGCCGCGTTCTACGTCACCCTCGGCCTGCCGATCGCCATGCTGGCCGACCGTGGCGGGCGCAAGACGATCATCTCCCTGTCGCTGGCCGCCTTCTCGGCCATGACCGTGCTCGGCGGCCTGGCGGGCAATTTCTGGCAGCTGCTGCTCGCCCGCTTCGGCGTCGGCATCGGCGAGGCGGGGGTGAACCCATCCAGCCACTCGATCCTCGCCGACTACTACCCGCCAGAGAAGCGCTCGGGCGTGATGTCGATCATCGCGCTGGGCGCCAACATCGGCATGCTGCTGGGCCTGGTGGTCGGCGGCTTCGTCGCCCACCGGTACGGCTGGCGCGCGGCCTTCTTCATTGTCGGCGCGCCGGGGCTGATCCTGGCGCTGGCGGTGCATTTCTTCCTCAAGGAGGCGCCCCGCGGCTTCTCCGAAGGCCGCAGTCCGGCCGCCGTCCAGCCGCCGCCGCTGCGCGAGTCCATCGCCTACTTCTGGTCCAACCGCGCCATGCGCCACCTGATCGCCGCCTCGATGGTGGCGGCGACCATCTCCTACGGCATGGCCCAGTGGCAGCCGGCCTTCTTCATCCGCTCCTTCGGCCTGACCCCGGCCCAGACCGGCCTTCTGCTCGCGGGCGTCTTCGGCGTGCTGGGCGGCCTCGGCGCCGTGACCGGCGGCTGGCTGGTCGACCGCCTGCAGAGCCGCCGCATCCCCTACGGCGTCTGGATGCTCGGCGCCTGCCAGCTGATCGCCGTGCCGCTGCAGATCATAGGCTTTCTGCAGGCCTCGCCCTACGTCGCCCTGGCCTTTTTCGCCCTGCCCGCATTCCTCAGCGGCTTCTACCTCGGCCCGTCCCTCGCCCTGGTGCAGAGCCTCGCCCGCCTGCGCATGCGCTCGGTCGCGGCGGCCGTGAAGATGCTCTGCGTCAACCTCTTCGGCCTGGGGCTGGGGCCGATGCTGATCGGCGTCGCCAGCGACCTGCTGCACCCGAGGTTGGGCCAGGAGTCCCTGCGCTACGCCCTGATCCTGTTCG
>JADZBR010000207.1 GCA_020852035.1 Caulobacteraceae bacterium | reverse complement strand
ACGGCCGACGACAACCAGTCGGCGGTGACCATCCGCGTCTTCCAGGGCGAACGCCCGATGGCGCAGGACAACAAGCTCTTGGGCCAGTTCGACCTGGTCGGCATCCCGCCGGCGCCGCGCGGCGTGCCGCAGGTCGAGGTCACCTTCGACATCGACGCCAACGGCATCGTCAACGTCCAGGCGCGCGACAAGGCGACCAGCAAGGAGCAGTCGATCCGCATCCAGGCCAACGGCGGCCTGTCGGATTCGGACATCGAGGCGATGGTCAAGGACGCCGAGTCCCACAAGGCCGACGACGAGAAGCGCAAGGCCCTGGTCGAGGCGAAGAACAGCGCCGAGGCGGCCATCCACGGCACCGAGAAGGCGCTCGCCGAGCACGGCGACAAGATCTCGGCCGATGAGAAGGGCGCGATCGAAGCCGCTCTCACCGAGGCCAAGGCCGCGGTGGAAGGCGACGACGTCGAGGCCATCCAGGCCAAGACTCAAGGGCTGATCCAGGCGTCGATGAAGCTCGGCGAGGCCATGTACAAGGCCCAGCAGGGCGAGGCCGGCGACGGCGAACAGCAAGCCTCGGGCGGCGACGACGTGGTCGACGCCGAGTTCGAGGAAGTCGACGGCGACGACCGGAAGGCGTCTTAAGCGTTGATGTCGTAGCGAGAATTCCCTCTCCTCGCGGGAGGGGATTTTCTTTGATTGCGACGCGATGACCTATGGCGGGGGCCGGGCAAGTCATGCGAAACCAAACTCATTCGGGGAACGTCGCCGCCGCTTTCGCGACAGAGAAGGTGTTCCGTCCGGCGCGAGGCGCGGCCTTGCAGCCGGACGGAAGCCGACCCATCTCCCATTCATTCAGTTCATTGAATTCCTGAAGCTTCATGCGCGATTACTATGAAGTCCTGGGGGTCGAGCGCAGCTGCGACGCGGCGGGCCTGAAGGCCGCCTTCCGCAAGCTGGCGATGGAGCACCACCCCGACCGCAACGGCGGCTGCGAGGACGCCGCCGGCCGGTTCAAGGAGATCAACGAGGCCTATTCGGTCCTCTCCGACGACCAGAAGCGCGCCGCCTACGACCGCTTCGGCCATGCGGGCGTGAACGGTAACGGCGGCGGAAATGGCGCCGGCTACGCCGACGTGAACGACATCTTCAAGGACGTGTTCGGCGACGTCTTCGGCGACATGTTCGGCGGCGGCCAGCGGCGCGGCCGCGGCGGCGGTCCGGCCCGCGGCCAGGACCTGCGCTACGACCTGGAGATCACCCTGGAACAGGCCTACGCCGGCGCCGAGGTGGAGATCGCCGTTCCCACGGCCATGACCTGCGAGACCTGCACAGGCACGGGCGCCAAGCCCGGCACCAACCCCACCGCCTGCCTGCAGTGCGGCGGCGCGGGCCGCGTGCGCGCCAGCCAGGGCTTCTTCTCGATCGAGCGCGCCTGCCCCCGCTGCGGCGGCTCAGGGAAACTGATCCTCGACCCCTGCGCCGACTGTCACGGCCACGGCCAGGTGAGGAGGACCCGCACCCTGCAGGTCCGCATCCCCGCCGGCGTCGACGACGGCGCGCGCATCCGCCTGACCGGCGAGGGCAACGCCGGCGCCCGGGGCGGCCCGCGCGGCGACCTCTACATCTTCCTGTCCGTGCGCCCCCACGATCTCTTCGAGCGCGACGGGCTGGACCTGCTCTGCACTGTCCCGGTGACCATGAGCACCGCCGCCCTCGGCGGCGAGATCGAGGCCCCCTGCCTGATGGGCGGCGAGAACTGCGACGGCCAGTGCCGCCAGACGGTCAAGGTGCCCGACGGCTCGCAGACCGGCCGCACCATCCGCATCAAAGGCCGCGGCATGCCGTCCCTGCGTTCGCGCGAGCGCGGCGACCTGGTGGTGGAGCTCTTCGTCGAGACCCCCACCCGCCTCACCGCCCGCCAGAAGGAGCTGCTGCGCGAGTTCGACGGCATCTGCTCGGAGCAGCAGCACCCGAAGGGCGCCAGCTTCCTCGGCAAGGCCAAGCGGTTCTGGGAAGAGGTGACGGGCGCCTAGATTTCGGCGCGAGCCTTTCAAAACCCAGCGTCACCCTAGGCCTTGCGCCTAGGGTCCCTATCGCCGCCTCTCTAACGATGGCTGTCGACCGCAGACGTTCCGGTAGCGGGTCGAGGGATCCTAGGCGCAAGGCCTAGGGTGACGGAGTCGTATTGGTCTAGCGCTCCGCCGCGTACGGCGCGGCCGCGTCGCCGCGGATCACGCCGCGTGTCGAGTCCGCCACCCCGATCAGCACGAACTGCACCGCCAGCGCGCAGAGGATCAGCCCCAGCACCCGCACGACGATGGTCATGCCGATGCGCCCCAGGATCCGGCTGATCAGCGGCGTCGACCAGAAGGTCAGCATGGTCACCGCCGCCACCGCGGCCAGCACGCCCAGGCCCACCGCCGTGGTCTGAAGCGTCCGCGGCCCGGCGTCGCCGGCGTAGATCACCACCGTCGAGATCGCGCCGGGCCCGATCAGGAGCGGCATGGCGAAGGGCACGATCAGCCGCTCGAACCGCTGGCGCGCATAGGCCCGCGCCGTCTTGGTCTCGGCCCCGTCGGCCGCGTCGGCGAAGCGGGCGGTGAAGTCGTCGCGGGCCATGTCGAGGCCCAGGAGGAAGAGGATGATCCCGCCGGCGATGCGGAAGGCCGGCAGCGAGATGCCGAAGAACTCCAGCAGCGCCAGGCCCGTGAAGTAGAAGAAGGCCAGGAAACCGAAGATGAAGAGCGCGATGTAGAGCGCCACCATCCTGCGCCCGGCGGCGGTGGCTCCAGCCGTCGCGGCGGCGAACACCGGCACATTGCCCACCGGGTCGATCAGCGCGAACCTCGCGATGAAGAAGTTGACCGCCAGGTCCCAGGAGTCCATTCAGCCCTCTTAGCCTGAATCGAAACCAAGCCGAAGGAGCGCCGCATGGCCGCCGCCCTCGCCCGCGCTTACGCGCCCGCCGCCGATCCGCGCCTGATCGTGGCGCTCGACGTGCCGACCCGCGCCGAGGCCGAGGCCCTGGTCGAGGGGCTGGGCGACGCCGTCGCCTTCTACAAGATCGGCCTTCAGCTGCTGGCCTCCGGCGGCATGGAGATGGCCAGGGACCTCAAGCGCGGGGGCCGCGAGGTCTTCCTCGACTGGAAGCTGCACGACATCGGCGCGACCGTGGAGAAGGCGACCGCCGCGGTGGTCGCCTCCGGCGCCTGCGACTTCCTGACCGTCCACGCCGAGCCGCAGGTGCTGGCCGCCGCCGTGCGCGGCCGGGGCGACGAGCGCTCGGCGAAGATCCTCGGCGTCACCGTGCTGACCAGCCTGAACGGCCAGGATCTCGCCGAGATCGGCTACGGCATGGGCGTCGAGGCCCTGGTCGAGCGCCGCATCCGCCAGGTGATCGACGCCGGCGCCGATGGCGTGGTGGCCAGCCCCCACGAGGCCGCCATCGCGCGGCGCGTCGGCGGCCCGGACTTCCTGGTGGTGACCCCCGGCGTGCGCCCCGACTGGGCCGGCAAGGACGATCAGGCCAGGGCCGCGACGCCCGCCGAGACCCTCCGCAACGGCGCCAGCCACATCGTCATCGGTCGCCCGGTGACCGCCGCGTCCGACCCGCGCGCGGCGGCCCTGCGGATCGCCGAGGAGATGGCCGGCGCCTAGTGCTTGCCGCCGCCTTTGTGACCGCCCCAGCCCCGGCCGCCGTGGTGATAGCCGCCCCGGAAGCGGGTGCTGACCGAGACGCTGGCGCGCGCGCTGGCGTAGGCTGAGGCGCCGGCGAAGCTGGAGGCCCCGCCGCCGGCGATCACGTAGCCGCCACCGCCATAGTAGACGTCCGCGCCGCCGACCGGCGCTTCCACGCCCCCGGCCCCGTAGAAGAAGTCGCCCGGCAGCCGGACTTCCTGCACGCGCGGCCGGTAGATCTCGCGCTCGGCATAGCGATGCTCATAGTAGACCGGCCGTTCGCACCGGCACGGCGGTGGCGGAGGCGGGCGACGGCAGGGATCGTAGCGTTCGCAGGCGGCGGCCGAGCCGGCGGCGGCGAGGCCGGCGAGCCCGGTGGCGAGAGCCAGAAGGCGGCGCATGGGACGTCTCCCGTAAAGGTTAACGGCCACCCTAGCGCCTGGCCCGGCCCTGGCGAGCCCATGCGCCTGAGAGGCGAACGCCCGGCTCAAAAGTCGACCGCGATCCCCTTGCGCTCCCAGTCGCCGAAGCGGGTGGGCTCGGGCCCGCGCGGGCCGCCCTCCTCGGGCGCGGCGGGGCCTTCGGCTTCGGCCGCATGACGCGCGGCGGCCTCCTCCAGCGCCCGGCGGGCGGCAGGGGTCAGCGGCTTGCCGGGCGCGGCGTTGGGCGGCAGGTCGGCCATGCCGCGCAGATAGGCCCCGCCCGCCGCCGGGCGCAAGCCTCGCCGGCGGTGTTCGCCAGGCGCGTCAGTAGGGGACCGGCTCCGGCTGCGACTGCTCGACCGGCGGCGGCTGGGCGGGCGGCGGTTCGCGGTTGGGGTTCAGAAGGTCGCTCACCCCGCCGATGATATCGCCGATCGGGTCGGGTTCCTCGGCCGCCGGCGGCTGGATGACCCCGCCGGGGATCGCCTTGACGCCGAGCCGCGGCAGGGCCGAGGTCATGAAGTCGCGCCAGATGCCGGCCGGGGTGCCGCCGCCGGTGATCCAGCGCATCGGGGTGTTGTCGTCCTTGCCGGTCCAGACCGCCGCCACGAAGCCGCCGGTGTAGCCGACGAACCAGGCGTCGCGGTAGTCGCTGGTGGTGCCGGTCTTGCCGGCGATGTCGTAGCCGGCGACCTTGGCGCGCCTGCCGGTGCCGCCGGCGATCACCTGGCGCATCATCTGGTTCATGTATTGCAGGGCCGGCGTGCCGATCACCTGCGGCCGAGGGCCCGCGTCCATCGAATGGTCGTAAAGCACCTTGCCCTCGGCGGTGCGGATGCGCTCGATGCCGTAGCCCTTGGCCAGGTGGCCGCCGTTGGCGAAGGGGGCGTAGGCCTGGGCCATCTCCAGGGGGCTCACCTCGACGGCGCCGAGCGCCATCGAGGGGTCCTGCTGGATCGGCGAGGCGATGCCGAGCCTTCGCGCCGTCTGCGCCACATTGCCGGTGCCGACCTCGCTGGCGAGCCGGGCCGCCACGGTGTTGATCGACAGCGCCAGCGCCGTCTGCAGGGTCATCGGGCCGCGATAGTCGCCGGTATAGTTCTTCGGGCTCCAGTTGCCGATGGTCACCGGCTCGTCGACGACCTGCACGTCGGGCGTGCGGCCCTGCTCCATCGCCGTTAGGTAGACGAAGGGCTTGAAGGCCGAGCCAGCCTGGCGGCGCGCGGTGGTCGCCCGGTCGAACTGGCTCTCGTTGTAGTTGGCTCCGCCGACATAGGCGCGGATGCGGCCCTCGCCGTCGAGCGCCACCAGGGCGGCCTGGCGATCGGACTTGGCCACGCCGGTGCGGATCGCGCGCTCGGCGGCGGTCTGGATGGGCAGGTCCAGGGTGGTCTCGACGACCAGATCCTGAGTGGGCTCGCCGACCAGGGCGCGCACCTGGCCGTCGATCCAGTCGGTGAAATACTGCGCCCGCTGGTTGGCCAGGGTGGAGGAGACCCGCACCGGCTTCTTCAGCGCCTCGGCCCGTTCCGCCTCGGTGATCGCGCCGGTCTCGACCATCGCGTCGAGCACCAGCATCGCCCGCTTGGCCGCCCGGTCGCCGGAGGCGATGGGGCTGTAGCGCGAAGGCCCCTTCATCGAACCGGCGAGCAGGGCGGCCTCGGCCAGGGTCAGCTGCGAGGCCGGCTTGTTGAAGAACCGCTGCGAGGCCGCCTCGATGCCGTAGGCGCCGCCGCCGAAATAGACCCGGTTCAGGTAGAGGGCGAGGATCTCCTTCTTGGTGAACTTCAGCTCCAGCCAGACCGCCAGGATCAGCTCCTGGGCCTTGCGCTTGAGGTTCTGGTCCAGGGTGAGGAACAGGTTGCGCGCCAGCTGCTGGGTGATGGTCGAGCCGCCGCCGACGATCCGCCCCTCGCGCACATAGCCGATGGCCGCCCGCGCGATGCCGAAGGGGTCGAACCCCGGGTGGTAGTAGAACTTGCGGTCCTCGATAGCGATGAAGGCGGCGGGCACGTAGTCCGGCAGCTTGTCGAGGTCGACCGGCGGGGCGAACTGACTGCCGCGCACAGAAATCACGCCGCCGGAGCGGTCGAGGTAGGCGATCGAGGCCTGCCGGTCGACGTCGTTGAGGTTGGAGGTGTCGGGCAGGTCGCGGGCGAAGACGGCCAGGAAGGCGACCCCGAAGATCAGCCCCCAGACGCCCAGCACCAGGCTCCAGTAGATCAGGTTGCCGATGAGCCCCCGGCGCTTGCGCGGCGGGCGCGGATCGTGGCGGCCGTCGGCCATTCTGGCGTCTCTCTAGGGTTCCCGTAGCCGCTCGCCGCGCGAGCGTAGCTAGGGCGCGAGAAAGCGCCCGATAGGGTTTACGAGAGATGAACGTGCGCTTTTCGTGGCGAGGGCGGAAAAAACGCTTGCCAGCAATCTAAGCACTGTTATCTTAGCGGTGCTTAGTTGTGGCGCTGCTGATGTCGGTGGGGATACCGGCGTCAGCGCCCAAAGGCGGCATGGCCGGGCGCGTTGAGTTTCAGATAGCCACTCCCCGAACGCCGGAGAAGACCCCTCATGAAGTTTTCGATCGCTGCGGCCGCGGCCGCGTTTTCGCTCGCCTGCGCCGGTGGCGCCTTGGCCGCCGAAGTCACCGTCAAGCTCGTCACCCCCGTCAGCGGCCCGACCAAGGTCATCGCCGGCGGCGCGGTGTTCAACTGCGTCGACACCACCTGCGTGGCCAAGACGCCCACCGCCCGCACCATCTCTTCCAGCGCCTGCAAGGAACTGACCAAGGAAGTCGGCGCGATCTCCACTTTCGGCGACGTCCGCAAGCAGCTCGACGGCGACAAGCTCGCCCGCTGCAACGGCGACCTGCCGGTCGGCACCCAGGTCGCGAACCGCTAGGCGCCCTCCCAGCCCTACATTTTCGAGCCTGAGCCTTCGGGCGGCGGACTTCTCCAGAGGTCCGTCGCCCTTTTTCTTTGCCGCCGCCGCGCGTATCAGCCCCGGCGATGAGTTCGCTGTTCCCCCACGCCGCCGCCCTGGAGGCCGCCCTGAAGGACCTGGTCGGCGACCTGCCGCCGGTCACCATGACCCTGGACTACGGCGCCGAGCCCGCCGGCCCGGTGACCGTCCAGGCCGCCATCGACCGCACGACGCGCACCCTGGTCTTCGCCCGCGCCGAGGCGATCGCCGAGGACGGCGCCCTGGCGCTGACCGCCTCGGCGGTGTTCCGCAAGCCTGACCCGTCCTAGTCGCCCCGCCGCAGGGTGACGGCGCTTTCGCCGGCGGGCTCGGAGAGCCGCCCGCCCCAGCTGCCGTCGATGCTCCGGCCCAGGGTCACGGTGGTGAAGCCGCCGCGCGAGGCGGCGAAGCTCATGGTCAGCTGGCCGCCGATCCGATGGATGGTCCCGATCAGGCCGGAGCTGGCGGGCGTGGGCGTGCGGCGAAGGTCGCGCCACACCCCCTCGATTAGGCCGTCCGACGCGCCCTTGTCGACCAGCTGGAAGGCGAACAGCCGCCGGCCCGAGGCGTCGGTCAGCGTCCAGCCGCCGTCCAGGGCGCCCAGCAGCCCCTGCGCCGAGGCGAAGCTGGAGCGCAAGCGATCATCGTAGCCTTCGTAGGT
>JADZBR010000206.1 GCA_020852035.1 Caulobacteraceae bacterium | reverse complement strand
TTCCCATGGCTGAGAAGAGGGTCAGCGTCCGCCTCGCGGCCGTGGGCGGACGGCAGGTGCGCGCCGAACTCGAAGGCGTGGGCGAGGCCGGGTCGCGCGGCTTCGGACGGCTGAGCCGGGAGATGGATGCGGCCAGTGCCCGGCTCGCAGGCTTCGCGCGCCGGGTGCGCGTCGCCGCTGCTGCCGCTGTAGCCGCCGCAGCGGCCGCTGGCGTGGCGATGATCCGGTCCGGCCTGCAGACGGTCGATGCGCAGGCCAAGCTGGCTCAATCGCTCGGCACCACCGTCGCCTCGATCCAGACGCTGGAGCGCGCGGGCGAACTGGCAGGCGTGTCGATGTCCGGCATCGAGCAGGCGACCAAGGATCTGACACGCCGTCTCAGCCAGGCGGCCGCCGGGAGCGGTCCCGCCGCCGACGCGCTCGACCGGCTGGGCCTTTCCGCCACCGACCTGATCGCTCTGCCGCTGGACCAACGCGTGGGTGCGATCAACGCGGCCATCGAGAGCTTCGTGCCCGCCGCCGAACGCGCGGCCGTCGCTGGGCAGCTCTTCGGCGAGGAGGGCTCCATCGCCATGTCGCGGATCGACACCGCGACGCTGCGCCAGGCGACCGAGGACGTCCTCGCGTTCGGTGTCGTCGTCTCCGAGCAGGATGCTGACCAGATCGAACGCACGAACGACGCGATCTCCCGGCTCGGGCTGATCTGGCGCGGTCTCTCGAACCAGCTGGCCGTTGCCGCGGCTCCCGCGCTGGAAGCCGTCGCCGATGCCATGGCGGCGGTCGCCAGCCGCACCGGACCGCTTGGCATCGCCATTCGCGGCCTCTTCGACAACATCGGCCGCCTGACCACCTATGCCGCGACCTTCGCGGCCTTCCTCGCGGGACGTTGGGTCGCCGGCATGGCCGCTGCCGCGCTCTCCGTCCGTGGCCTCGCCACGGCGCTGGTCGTCCTGCGCGGCGCGCTGATCCGCACCGGCATCGGCGCGCTCATCGTCGGCGCGGGCGAACTCGTCTACCAGTTCACACGCCTTGTCTCGGGTGCCGGCGGCTTCGGCGAGGCCATGTCTCTCCTGAAGGACCTCGCCGTCGAGGTCTGGGTTCGGATCAAGATGGGCGCTGCCGCGGCGGGCGCGGCCGCCACGGCGATGTTCTTCGACCTGAAGGCTGATGCGGCCTCGGGCATGCAGAGCGCCATCGAGAGCGTCGTCGGATTCGGCAACACCGCCGCGAACACCTTTGAGGGCGCCTACGAGGCGATCAAGGCGATCTGGGGCCTGCTGCCCGCCGCCATCGGCGATCTGGCGTTCCAGGCGGCGAACAGCCTCGTCGACGGCGTCGAGGCGATGCTGAACGGCGTGGTCTCGCGCATCAACGGCTTCATCGGCGGGATCAACCAGGGGCTCGAAGCGCTCGGGTCCGAGCGCCGCATCTCGCTGGTGCCCGACCTCGACCTCGGCGAGATCGAGAACCGCTTCGAAGGTGCGGCCAGTGCTGCCACGACAGCGGCGCAGGCGGCGTTCGACCGGGCCTTCGAGGACAACCCGCTTACCGCGCCCGATCTCGGGCTCACGGACGCGGCGAACCGCGCGCTCGAGTCCGCCAACCTCTATCGCGGCGCCGCGCGCGATCTGGCGGAAGGGGCCCGTGCGCCCCTCGAAAGCTGGCAAGCCCTGCGCGATGCGGTGCGCGGCACTGACGAGGACGGCGCCGATGCTCTGGCCGAGGCCACGGCGGCGGCGGAGCGGTTCGAGACCGCGCTCGTCGGCGCCGGACAGGCCGCGACCGATGCCGGTGCCGCCGCAGGCGCCGCTGCTGCCGCAGCCGAGCCTAATGTGGAGACCGCGGTCACCGGCTGGCAGGCGGTTACGGCCGCGCTCTCCGACTACGCCAGCAAGGCGCGCGAGATCGGCGGCGACATCGGCCAGAGCCTTGTCGGCGCCTTCCAGTCTGCCGAGAACGCGGTCGGCCAGTTCGTGCGGACCGGCAAGCTGAACTTCCGCGACCTCGTCACCTCGCTGCTGGCCGATCTCGCCCAGCTGGCGGCGCGGCGGTTCATCCTGGGGCCGATCGCCAATGCGCTCTCGGGCGTGTTCTCCGGGGCGGGCGGCATCTTCGCCAACGTTCTGCATGCGGGCGGGATGGTCGGATCGGCCGGACCCTCGCGGATGGTCCCGGCCATGGCCTTCGCCGCCGCGCCCCGGATGCATGGCGGCGGCATGGCCGGCCTCCGCCACGACGAAGTGCCCGCGATCCTCCAGCGCGGCGAGCGGGTGCTGTCGCGTCGGGAGGCCCAGAGCTACGGCGCGGGCGGCGTCAACGTCACCATCATGGCCCGTGACGCAGAGAGCTTCCGGCAGTCCCGCACGCAGGTCGCGGCCGACATCGCCCGCGCCGTGTCGCTCGGGCGGAGGGGCATGTGATGGCGTTCCACGAGGTCCGGTTTCCCGACAACATCAGCCGCGGTGCGCGGGGCGGGCCGGAGCGGCGCACGCAGATCGTCGAGCTCGCCTCTGGCGACGAGGAGCGCAATGCCAGCTGGGCCAATTCGCGCCGCCGCTACGACGTCGCCTATGGCATTCGCCGCGCCGACGATCTGGCGGCGGTGGTTGCCTTCTTCGAGGCGAGGAACGGCCGCCTGCATGGCTTCCGGTTCAAGGATTGGGGCGATTACAAGTCCTGCCTGCCCTCGGGCATGCCGTCGCCCACAGACCAGGCGATCGGCACCGGCGATGACGCGACGACCGCCTTCCAGCTGGTGAAGCGCTACGCCTCCGGCGCGCAATCCTGGACGCGCGCCATCGCGAAGCCGGTGACCGGAACCGTGCGCATCGCGCTGTCAGGCGTCGAGCAGCCCTCCGGCTGGTCGGTCAACACCACGACCGGCCTCGTCACCTTCGACGCCGCGCCAGGCCTTGGCGTCGCGATCACCGCGGGGTTCGAGTTCGACGTGCCGGTCCGCTTCGACGCCGACGCGCTCGACGTGACGCTCGACCTCGAGCGGCTCGGCTCGATCACCTCCATTCCGCTTCTGGAACTGCGCCGATGAAGACCCTTGATCCCGCGCTGCAGGCGCATCTCGACGACGGCACGACCACGCTCGCCTGGTGCTGGCGGATCGCGCGGGCCGATGGCGTCACCTTCGGCTTCACGGATCACGACCGGACGATCAGCTTCGACGGGACCGACTTCGAACCGGAGAGCGGGCTGACGGCGTCCGAGGTCCGTTCCGGCTCGGACCTCTCGGTCGATGCGCAGGATGCCGAGGGTGTACTGACCTCGGACCGGATCACCGAGACCGACATCCTCGACGGCCGCTGGGACAATGGCGAGGTCGAGGTGTGGCGGGTGAACTGGGCGGTCACGGGTCAGCGCGTCCTGATGCGGCGCGGCGCCATCGGCCAGATCCGGCGCGGGCGGCTGGCGTTCGTCGCGGAGGTCCGCTCGCTCGCGCATGTCCTCGGCCAGACGGTGGGGCGGACCTTCCAGGCAACCTGCGACGCCGCGCTCGGCGATGCGCGCTGCGGCGTCGATCTGGAGGACCCGGCCTTCAAGGGCACGGGCGCGGTGATCGATCTGCTGCGCGACCGGGCCTTCACCGCCTCGGGGCTTGGCGCGTTGATCTCTGGCTGGTTCACCTTCGGGACGCTCGAATGGACGACCGGCGCGAATGCGGGGCGGCGCACCGAGGTGCTGGGCCATGACGTCGCGGACGACGTGGCGATCCTGACGCTGCTCGAACCGCCAGTGCGCGAGATCTCCGAGGGCGACGGCTTCACTATCCGCGCGGGCTGCGACAAGCGGATGGAGACCTGCGGGGCGAAGTTCGCGAACACAGCCAACTTCCGCGGTTTCCCACACATCCCCGGACAGGATGCCGTCCTCCGCTACGCCACGAAGAACGGCGGCCACGAGGGAGGCGTGCTGTGACGCAACCCCTCGCATCGGCCGACCCGACGCGCGTCATCTCCGTCGCACGCTCCTGGCTCGGCACCCCCTACCACGACCAAGCGAGCCTGCGCGGCGTCGGATGCGACTGCCTCGGGCTGGCGCGAGGCGTCTGGCGCGAGGTCGTCGGCCCCGAGCCGTTCCCGATCCCGCCCTACAGCCGCGATTGGGGCGAAACCGGCCCGCGCGAGGTGCTGGCCGAGGGCGCGCGCGCCATGATGATCGAAGTGGAACCCGCGGCAGCCGGTCCCGGCGCGCTGGTTCTCTTCCGCATGAGGCCCCGCGCCATCGCCAAGCATGTCGGGATCCTGACCGGGCACGACACCTTCCTCCACGCCTATGAGCGGCTCGGCGTGATCGAGGAACCGCTCACCCCAAGCTGGCGGCGGCGCATCGCCTTCGCCTTCCTGTTCCCGCAACGCTGAGACCCCCTATATGGCCACCCTCGTTCTCGGCGCGGCCGGCGCCGCCATTGGCGGCAGCATCGGCGGTGCGATCCTCGGCGTCAGCGCCGCCACCATCGGCGGCTTCATCGGCTCCACCATCGGCTCGGTGGTCGACAGCTGGATCATCTCGTCGCTGGCGCCGACGCAGCGCATCGAGGGCGCTCGGCTCGACACGCTGCGCATCACCTCGGCCACCGAAGGGGCGGTGATCCCGCGGCTCTTCGGGCGCATGCGCATGGGCGGCAACATCATCTGGGCGACGGATTTCCGCGAGGAGACGAAAACCACCACACAGGGCGGCGGCAAGGGCGGCGGGGGCGGCAAGGTCAAGACCACCGAGTATCTGTACTACGCCTCCTTCGCCGTGGCGCTCTGCGAGGGCCCGATCACCGGCATCGGGCGCATCTGGGCCGACGGCAAGCCGATGGAC
>JADZBR010000205.1 GCA_020852035.1 Caulobacteraceae bacterium | reverse complement strand
GGCGCGCGCAGCGGCCTTGTCCCCTCGGGCCCTTCCGGCGCCTCGTCCGCCAGATCGACCGACGCCTGGCTCTTGCCCAGCGCGAGCACCGCCAGCGGGTCGACAGCGTCGACCTGCACCCCGGCGCGCCGGGGTTCGCGGCTCTGTCTATCGGCCTCGAAATAGAGCTTGGGCGCGGCCTCGGCCTGGGCGAGCTCGCCCATGTGCTCCTCGATGAAGCGGGTGTGCGCCTCGCCGGCGACCACGGCCGGGTGGGCCAGCAGCGCCTGCAGGAAGCCGATGTTGGTGGCCGCGCCCGCTACCTTGAACTCGGAGAGCGCGCGGCGGGCCTTGGCGGCGGCGGTGGGCAGGCCGCCGGCGGTCGCGTGCACGATCAGCTTGGCCAGCAGGGAATCGAACCGCGCGCTGGTCCGATAGCCGGCGTAGCCGAACCCGTCGACGCGCACGCCGGGGCCGGACGGCGGCTCATAGGCGCCGAGCACGCCGCCGGCCGGCCGGGCCGAGCCGTCGGCGGACATGGTCTCCAGGTTGACGCGGGCCTGGACGGCCACGCCGCGCGGACGAGGGACTTCCGCCTGCGTGAGGCCGAGGTCGGCCAGGGTGCGCCCCTCGGCGAGCTCGATCTGCAGGCGGACGAGATCGAGGCCCGTGACCTCCTCGGTCACGGTGTGTTCGACCTGCAGGCGGGCGTTGGCCTCGATGAACACGATCCGCTCGCCGGCGACCAGGAACTCGACCGTGCCCAGGCTCCGATAGCGCGCGGCCCGGCCCAGCGCCACGGCGGCTTCGAAGAGGCGCTCGCGCACCTCCAGCGGCAGGCTCTCGGCCGGGGCGATCTCGATCAGCTTCTGGCGCTGGCGCTGCAGGCTGCACTCGCGGTCCCAGAGATGGGAGACCACCTGGCCGTCGCCGGCGATCTGCACCTCCAGGTGCCGGGCGCGCGGTAGGAACTCCTCGACGTAGAGCGCGCCGTCGCCGAACGCGGTGGCCGCTTCCGAGGCGCAGCGCTCGAAGGCGTCGGCCAGCTCGTCCGGGGAGGCCGCCGGCCGCATGCCCCGGCCGCCGCCGCCCGACACCGCCTTGACCATCACCGCCCCGCCTGGTCCCAGGCCCTCGAGGAACGCCCGCGCGGTCTCCAGCGAGGTCGGCCCGTCTGTCCCGGGAAGCACCGGCGCATCGCACTGGGCCGCCAGCGCCCGCGCGCGGCCCTTGTCGCCGAACAGTTCGAGCGCCTCCGGCGTAGGGCCGACGAAGGTGAGGCCCGCCGCCTGGCAAGCCCTGGCGAAGGCGGCGTTCTCGGAGAGGAACCCGTAGCCAGGATGGATCGCCTCGCAGCCGAGTTCGGCGGCGGCCTTCACGATCTGGCCCGCGTCGAGATAGGCGGCCGGACCCGATCCGCTGAGAGGGTGCGCTTCATCGGCCTTGCGGGTGTGCAGCGAGGCGGCGTCGTCCTCGGAGAACACCGCGACCGTCGCGATCCCCATTTCCGCCGCGGTGCGGGCGATGCGCACGGCGATCTCGCCCCGATTGGCGATCAGAAGCTTCTTCACCTGGACTCTCCCCTCGGCCGTCGCGGGCGGCCGCTCTTGCCGCCAGCTTCCGATGATCAGGCGCGCCACGCCAGACCCTTCGGTCATCTCGCCGGGCTGGCGCGACCGGTAGAGAACGGTCACAGCTCGCCAGGCGTTGAGCCTTCGCCCCCGCCGGCCTCGCCGGCCAGCCCCTGGGATCCAGCCATGACCGTCTCTCCCGACCGCATCGACGTCTCCGCGCTTCCGACCGGCCTGCACATCGACGGCGAATGGCGCCCCGCAGCATCCGGCAAGACGATCGAGGTGATCGATCCGGCCAGCGAACAGGTGCTGGCGCGGGTGGCGGACGGATCGGTCGAGGAAGGGTTGCAGGCGGTCGAGGCCGCGGCCGGCGCGGCGGCGGCATGGGCCGCGACGGCGCCGAAGGAGCGCTCGGAGATCCTGCGCGGAGCCTTCGAGCTGATGATGCGGCGAAGCGATGGGCTGGCCGAGCTGATCAGCCTGGAGAACGGCAAGGCGCTGGCGGATTCCAGGGCCGAGGTCGCCTACGCGGCCGACTTCTTCCGCTGGTTCTCCGGCGAGGCCCTGCGGCTGACCGGCGAGTTGACCCCCGCCCCCGCCGGCGGCGGCAGGATCCTGGTGCTGCAGCAGCCGGTCGGCGTCGCGGTGCTGGTGACGCCCTGGAACTTCCCCGCGGCGATGGCCACGCGCAAGCTCGGGCCGGCGCTGGCGGCGGGCTGCACCTGCGTGCTCAAGCCGGCCTCCGCCACCCCGCTGACCGCCTTCGCCTTGACCGACATCCTCGCCGAGGCGGGATTGCCGAAGGGCGTGCTGAACGTGGTCACCACCTCGACCCCCGGCCCGGTGATCGGCGCCATGCTGCAGGACCCGCGGGTCCGGAAGCTGTCCTTCACCGGCTCCACTGAGGTCGGTCGCGGGCTGCTGAAGCAAGCCGCCGAGGCGGTGGTGAACAGCTCGATGGAACTGGGCGGCAATGCGCCGTTCATCGTCTTCGAGGACGCCGACATGGACGCCGCCATCGAGGGCGCGATGGTCGCCAAGATGCGCAACGGCGGCCAGGCCTGCACCTCGGCCAACCGCTTCTATGTGCACCGCCGCGTGTTCGACGACTTCGCCGCGCGGCTGACTGACAGGATGGCGGCGATCAAGCTCGGCGACGGCCGGCTGGCCGATACTGGCTGCGGCGCCCTGATCAACGCCGAGGGGCTCCGCAAGGTCGAGACGCTGGTGGCCGACGCGGTGGAGCGCGGCGCGCGCATCCTGACCGGCGGCGCGCGGCTGGACCGCAAGGGCTTCTTCTATCCGCCGACGGTGATGGTGGACGTCCCGCCGGACGCCGAGATCCTGCGCGAGGAGATTTTCGGTCCCGTCGCCGTGCTGCTGCCGTTCGAGGGGGAGGACGAGGTGATCGCCGCCGCCAACGGCACCGAATACGGGCTGGTCGGCTATCTCTACACCGGCGACCTGGCGCGGGGGCTTCGGGTGTCCGAGGCGCTGGAATGCGGCATGGTCGGGGTCAACCGCGGCATGGTCTCCGACGTGGCCGCGCCGTTCGGCGGGGTCAAGCAGAGCGGCCTCGGCCGCGAGGGCGGCCACCAGGGCCTGCTGGCGTTCACGGAGCCGAAGTACGTCGCGATCCCGGGTTGAGCATTTATATAAGCATTGACTAATACATTTGCCCGGGGTTGGCTGGCGCCGAGCCTCACAGGAGCCGCCATGCCCAGCGACATCGCCACGCGCATCGGTGCGGTGACCCGCCGGGTCGCCGACCGCGAGGTGGAGGGCCGTCCGGCGCGGGTGGTGGTGGCCGAGCGCGCCTATGACACCTCCGTGGACGACCTGTGGGACGCCATCACCAACGCCGAGCGCATCCCGCGCTGGTTCCTGCCGATCAGCGGCGAGCTGAAGCTGGGCGGGCGCTATCAGCTAGAGGGTAACGCCGGCGGCGCGATCACGGCCTGTGAGCCGCCGCGGAAGCTGTCCGTCACCTGGGAGTTCGGCGGCGGCGTCAGCTGGGTGAACGTCACGCTCTCGCCGGAGGGCGAAGGCGCGCGGCTGGAGCTGGAGCACGTCACCCATGTCGAGGATCACTGGAAGCGGTTCGGGCCGGGGGCGGTCGGTATCGGCTGGGACCTGACCCTCGTCGGCCTGGAGGCCCACCTCGCCGGCGCGCCCTTCGGCGAGGCCGAGTTCTCGGCCGGCGAGGACGGAAAGCGCTTCATCCGCGACAGCGGCGAAGGCTGGCGGATCGCCGACATCGCCTCGGGCGAGGACCTAGCGGCGGCCGGCGAACGGGCGGCCAGGACCGTGGCCTTCTACACCGGCGAGGAGGACCCGGGGCGCTGATGCACGCCTTCGATGTCCTCGGCGATCCGGTGCGGCGGCGCATTCTCGAACTGCTGGCTGGCGGCGAGCGGGCTTCCGGCGACGTCGTCGAGGTGATCCGGCGTGAGTTCGGCATCAGCCAGCCGGCGGTGTCGCAGCATCTGAAGGTGCTGCGCGACAGCGGCTTCTCCGTCGTGCGGGCGCAGGGCGCGCGGCGCCTGTACGCCCTGGATCCCGAACCGCTGCGCCAAGTGGACGCCTGGCTCGACCCGTTCCGCCGGTTCTGGGAGCCCAGGCTGGAGGCGCTGGCCACCAAGATCGCCCGCGGCAAGCGCCGGAGGCGCCTGGCCGCCGAACCCGAAGGAGACCCCTCATGACCCCGCCTGAGATCACGCCCTTCCTGATGTTCGAAGGGCGCGCCGAGGAGGCGATGAACCTCTATGTC
>JADZBR010000204.1 GCA_020852035.1 Caulobacteraceae bacterium | reverse complement strand
TTTGGCCACCCCCATCCCTGACCCTTCCCCCCTCCAGGGGGAAGGGAACCTAATCCGTCTCCGGCGCGGGCCGCCTTCCGGCCCGTCGCCGCGCCAGCCGCTGGCGCCTCGCCTCGAACACCGAGTGCAGCCGATCGCGCAGGTGTTCGGCGCCGGCCGGCATGATGCGCGCGTCCTGGGTCATCAGGTCGGCCTCGGCCTCTTCGATCATCGCCTTCAGCTCGCCCGGCGCAACCCGCGCGACGATCTCCAGCAGGTCGGAGACCAGCAGTTCCAGCGTCGCCACGCGCACGGCGAGATCGCGGGTCGTCAGTTTGCGGGTGTCCTTCATGCCCTGCCAAACTACCGGCGCAGCCTTTCGCTCCGATGAACCGGCGATGGATCGCCTCGGCGGACTCGTGCGACTAGATTTGCGCCCATGAGCGACCTCGCCCCACCCGCGGAGACCAACGCCCCGGCCTATTCGGTCTCGGAGCTGGCCTTCGCCCTGAAGCGCACCCTGGAGGACGCCTACGGCTTCGTGCGCCTGCGCGGCGAACTCTCCAAGGTGACCCATCACTCCAACGGCCACGTCTACCTGACCCTGAAGGACGAGCGCGCCGCCCTCGACGGCGTGGTCTGGAAGGGCCAGGTGCGGGGCCTCGGCGTGCGCCCCGAGCAGGGCCTGGAGGTGATCGTCACCGGCAAGATCACCACCTATCCGGCCGGCTCGCGCTACCAGATCGTCATCGAGACCATGCAGGCCGCCGGCGTCGGCGCCCTCCTCGCCCAGCTGGAGCGGCTGAAGGAGAAGCTGCGCGGCGAAGGCCTGTTCGAGCAGGGCCGCAAGCGCCCCCTTCCCGCCGTGCCGGCGGTGGTGGGCGTGATCACCAGCCCGACCGGCGCGGTGATCCGCGACATCCTGCACCGCATCCGCGACCGCTGGCCCTGCCGGGTGATCGTCTGGCCGGTGGTGGTGCAGGGCGACGCCGCCGCCGCCCAGGTGCGCGCCGCCATCGAGGGCTTCAACCGCCTGGCGCCCGACGGCGCCGTCCCGCGCCCGGACATCCTGATCGTCGCCCGCGGCGGCGGCTCGGTGGAGGACCTCTGGCCGTTCAACGACGAGGCGCTGGCCCGCTGCGTCGCCGCCGCCGAGATCCCGCTGATCAGCGCCGTCGGCCACGAGACCGACACCACCCTGATCGACTTCGTCTCCGACCGTAGAGCGCCTACGCCCACCGCCGCCGCCGAGATCGCCACCCCAGTGCTGGCCGAGCTACGCGGCCTGGTCGCTGATTTCGGCGCGCGCATGCACCGCTGTGGCGGCCGGGTGGTGGAGGACCGCCGCCAGCGCCTCGCCGCCGCCGGCCGCAGCCTGGCCCGCACGCCGGACCTGGTGGAACTCGCCGCCCAGCGCTTCAACGTCGCCGCCGGCCGCTGGCAGGCTTCGCTCGCCCGCAACACCGCCGCCCATGAGCGCGACCTGGTCCGCGTGGCCTCGCGCCTGACGCCCGGCCTCCTTGTCCGGCCGCAGGCGCAGAAGCGTGAGCGGCTCGACGCCCTGGCCGCCCGCCTCGCTCCTACCGCCCACCGACAGCTCGACCGCACGGCCGAGCGGCTGGCCTCGCTCGGCCTGTTGCTACGCTCGGTCGACCCCGACCGGCCGCTGGAGCGCGGCTTCGCACGCGTGCATCGCCAGGACGGCGGCCTGGTGCGCGCCGGCGCCTCGCTCGCCAGCGGCGAAGCGGTGACATTGAAGTTCGCCGACGCCGAGCGCGGCGCGGTGATCGACGGCGAGGCGACCGGCAAGCCGCCTCCATCCGCGCCGCCCGCGAAGGCCAAACCCAGGGCCTCCGCGCCCATCGACCAGGGCGATCTGTTCTGATCGCCTCCGGCGCCCTACATTGGCGTTCGTGAACGCCCACGACCGCAACATGTCCGCCGACCTCGCCACCGTCCGCTACGGCCACGACGGGGACTTCTTGGTCCTGCGCCCGGGCCGCTACGTGCTCTGCGCGGTGAGCGGCATCAAGATCCCGCTGCAGGCGCTGCGCTACTGGAACGCCGAGTTGCAGGAGGCCTATGCCGGGCCCTCCGAAGCGCTGCAGCGCTGGAAGGAACTGAACAGCTAGCGCCGCGCCAGCGCGCCGGTCACGCCGACGCAGATCAGCATCTGCCCGAAGTAGTAGAGTCCCCAGATCGCCAGCCCGATCCAGGCCGCGCCGGCCAGCGCGCCTTCGCGGGCGAAGATCAGCAGGTCCGAGGCCACGAACATCAGCCCGCCCAGGCCGACGCGGTAGCGCGGGAAGCGGCTGATCCAAGCGAACGCCGCCATCAACGCCAGTCCGAAGGCGTAGAGCGCCACGCCCGGCGCTCCGGCCCGGTCGGCGGGCAGCAGATAGGCGATGATCACCGTCGCCGGCACGAGCGCGATGGCCAGCAGGCGCTGGCTGGTCGTGACGACCGCACGCCGGTTGCGCCAGTAAAGGCCGATGGCGATCAGGTGCCCGATCAGGAACGCCACCGCGCCGACCACCAGGCCCGCGGCGCCCAGCAGCACGTCCCCGAGGGCGCCGAACGCCATCACCGCCGCGATCAGCCAGCCGTCGAGACCGCGCGCCCTGAGCGCCGCATAGACCGCCAGCAGGCCGACGCCCGCGCCCTTCCAGGCCAGGCTCGCCGCCTCCGAGAGGGGCAGGCCCCACGACCAGATGTAGCTGACCCCTGCGACCACGGACGCAGCCAGCACGATGCGCGCCGCTAGTGTGCTCTTGCCCACCGAACCCTCCCCAAAATCCTGACTAGGTGAGGCTAGGCCGCCGCCTTCTTCACCGCCCCGGCGATATCCTTGATCACCTGGTGGACCAGTTTCTCGTCGTCGCCCTCGGCCATGATGCGGATCAAGGGTTCGGTGCCGGACGCGCGCACCACTAGACGGCCGGAGCCGTTGAACCGCGCTTCGCCATCGGCGATGGCGGCCTGGACGGCGGCGTCCTCCAGCGGCCTGCCGCCGGAAAAGCGCACGTTCTCCAGCTTCTG
The DNA here is from genome assembly GCA_020852035.1 of Caulobacteraceae bacterium. GTDB lineage: Bacteria > Pseudomonadota > Alphaproteobacteria > Caulobacterales > Caulobacteraceae > Phenylobacterium. The sequence continues at coordinate 2,146 of JADZBR010000204.1, read as the reverse complement.
CGGCACGGGCTCGAACTGGCGGGCGAGCGCGCTCATCGGCGCCTCGCCCTCCTTCAGCACCGCCAGCACCTGCAGGGCGGCGAGCAGGCCGTCGCCGGTCGTGGAATAGTCCGAGAGGATCACATGCCCGGACTGCTCGCCGCCGACGTTGAAGCCGCCCTCGCGCATCCGCATCATCACCGCCCGGTCGCCAACCGGCGTGCGTTCCAGCTTCAGCCCCCGCGCGGCGAAGAAGCGTTCCAGGCCCAGGTTCGACATCACCGTCGCCACCACACCGCCGCCGGTCAGGCGCTGACGGCGGGCGTAGTGATCGCCGATGATCGCCATGATCTGGTCGCCATCGACGACCTGGCCCTTCTCGTCGCAGATCACCAGCCGGTCGGCGTCGCCGTCCAGCGCGATGCCGATGTCGGCGCGGTATTCGCGCACCAGCCTGGCCATCGCCTCCGGGTGAGTCGAGCCGCACTCATCGTTGACGTTGAAGCCGGTGGGCGCGACGCCGTGGGGAATCACCTCGGCGCCCAGTTCGTAGAGCACGGCCGGCGCCACCTTGTAGGCCGCCCCGTTGGCGCAATCGATCACCACCCTGAGGCCGGCGAGGCTGAGCCGCCGCGGGAAGGTGGCCTTGGCGATCTCCACGTAGCGGGCCTGGGAATCGTCGATGCGCAGCACCCGCCCGAGGTCCTTCGGATCGGCCAGGCCCGTGTCCAGCGGCTCGTCGATGGCCGCCTCGATGGTCGCTTCCTGTTCGTCCGTCAGCTTGTAGCCGTCGGGGCCGAACAGCTTGACGCCGTTGTCGGAAAAGCCGTTGTGCGAGGCCGAGATCATCACCCCCAGGTCGGCGCGCAGCGAGCGGGTGATCATCGCCACGCCCGGCGTGGGCATCGGCCCAAGCGTGCGCACGTCCATGCCGACGCTGGTGAAGCCGGCCACCAGCGCCGGCTCGATCATATAGCCGGACAGGCGCGTGTCCTTGCCGATCACCACCAGGTGGCGGCGCGCTTCGCGAGACATGAAGAACCTGCCGGCCGCCCGGCCGACCCGCAGAGCCACCTCCGCCGTCATCGGGAAGCTGTTGGCCTGGCCGCGGATGCCGTCGGTGCCGAAATAGGCGCGCTTGCTCAAACCTGGCCTCGCGAAATGGAAGGAAACTGGGATTTACGCTGCGGCGCGTTTGCGAATGCTAAAGGGCGGCTCAGGTCTTGCAGGCTAATCCGAACGCCACGTCGGGCAAGAGGGGCTGAAAACGCATGTGCGGCATCATCGGGATCGTCGGACGCAAGGACGTCGCCCCGCGCATCATCGAAAGCCTGCGTCGGCTGGAGTACCGGGGCTATGACAGCGCCGGCATCGCCATCCTCGACGGCGGCCAGCTGATCCGCAAACGCGCGCCCGGCAAGCTGCGCAACCTCGAGGCCCTGCTGATCGAGGACCCGATCCGCGCTGTCACCGGCATCGGCCACACCCGCTGGGCTACCCACGGCGTGCCCAATGAAGCCAACGCCCACCCCCACATCGTCGGAGACGTGGCGGTGGTGCACAACGGAATCATCGAGAACTTCGCCGAGCTGAAGGCCGAGCTCGAGGCCAAGGGGCGCCAGTTCGCCAGCGACACCGACACCGAGGTGGTCGCCCACCTGCTCGACGCCGAGCTGAAGACCGGGCTCGATCCCCTCGCCGCCTTCAGGGCGACGCTCGACCGGCTGCGCGGCGCCTACGCCCTGGCGATCCTGGTGGCCGGCGACCAGCCGGTGATGCTCGGCGCCCGCTCGGGCCCGCCGCGGGTGGTCGGCTACGGCGACGGCGAGATGTTCATCGGCTCCGACGCCCTGGCGGTAGGCCCCTTCACGCAGCGCATCGCCTATCTGGAAGACGGCGACTACTGCCTGATCGATCAAGACAGCGCGCAAATCTTCGACGCGTCTGGCAAGCCCGCCCAGCGGGCCGTCAAGACCGTCGCCGCCTCCGCCGCCCTGGTGGAGAAGGGCAACTACCGGCACTTCATGGAGAAGGAGATCCATGACCAGCCGGAAGCCACCGCCCACACCCTCTCCAGCTACATAGACGCGGTCAGCGGCGCAGCGTTCACGCCGCAGCCCGGCCAGTTCGAGGGCGTCGGCCGCATCCAGATCGTCGCCTGCGGCAC
>JADZBR010000203.1 GCA_020852035.1 Caulobacteraceae bacterium | reverse complement strand
CTGCATCGTCATCCACTCCGACGACGGCATCCTGATCCAGCGGCTCAACCAGGAGACCGCCGCGGCGGTGGCCGCCGGCCGAAGGCTCGGCATCGACATCCCCAAGGCCGAGGCGGTGAAGTGGTATACGATCAACGCGGCCAAGATGATGGGCGTCGCCGACAAGACCGGCAGCCTCGAGCCCGGCAAGATGGCCGACGTGGTGCTGTGGTCGGCCGACCCGTTCAGCGTCTACGCCAAGGCCGACAAGGTCTTCATCGACGGCGCCTTGACCTATGACCGCGCCGATCCGCGCACCCACGCCAAGTCCGATTTCCTGCTCGGCCGCACCCCGGAGGCCCGCTGATGAACCGCTGTCTCCTAGGGATCACCACGGCCCTGGCCGCGCTGATCGCCGGCGCGGCCGCCGCCCAGACCATCGCCATCACCAACGCGCGCCTCGTCACCATGAGCCCGGCCGGCGAGATCGCCTCCGGCACGGTGGTGATGCAGAACGGCAAGATCACCGCGGTCGGCGCGGGCGTGCGCCCGCCGGCCGGTGCGCAAGTGATCGACGCGGGCGGCAAGATCGTGACGCCCGGCCTGATGTCGCCGGAGAGCAACCTCGGCCTCGTCGAGGTCGGCCAGGTGCCGGCCAGCGTCGACCGGGCCAACACCAACAGCCGGCTCTCGGCCGGGTTCGACGTGCAGTACGGGCTCAATCCGGCGACGCCGCTGATCCCGGTGGCGCGGCGGGCGGGGCTCACCCGCTCGGTGGTCAATCCGCTGTTCGCCGGCGGGCGCGACCGCGAGTATCTGTTCGCCGGCCAGTCGGCGGTGATCGACCTTGGCGCCGACGACGACCTGCTGACCCGGGCCAAGGTCGGCATGGTGATCGGCTTCGGCGAGGACGGGGCCGAGCGTTCCGGCGGCGCCCGCGGCGGCGAGATCGTGCTGGTCAAGGCGGTGTTCGACGAGGTGCGCGCCTACATGCGTAACCGCGCCGGCTATGAGGCGGGCGCGACCCGCGAGTTCGAACTCTCCAAGGCCGACCTCGAGGCGCTGATCCCGGTGGTCACGGGCAGGATGCCGATGGTCGCCCAGGCGCACCGCGCCGCCGACAGCCGTCAGGTGCTGACGCTGGCGCGCGAGGAGAACGTCAAGGTCATCATCGAGGGCGGCGACGAAGCCTGGATCGTGGGCGCGGACCTGGCGCGCGCGGGTGTGCCAGTGGTGCGCGACGCGCTGCAGGACCTGCCCAACTCGTTCGAGCAGGTGAACGCCACGCTGGATAACGCCGGCCGCCTGGAGAAGGCGGGCGTGACGGTGGCCATCAAGGGGTCGAACGGCGGCACCTTCCGGGTGCGCGAGCTGCGCTACAACGCCGGCAACGCGGTCGCCAACGGCATGAGCTGGTCCGGCGCGCTGGCCGCCATCACCATCAATCCGGCGAGGATCTTCGGCGTGGCCGACCGGGTCGGTTCGCTGGAGGTCGGCAAGGACGCCGACGTGGTGGTCTGGAGCGGCGATCCGCTGGAGCCGATGAGCGATGCGCTGCAGGTGTTCATCCAGGGCCGTGAGCAGCCCCTGCGCTCGCGCATGGAGGAGCAGGCCGAGCGCTACCGCGACCTGAAGCGGGCGACGCCGCCGGCGTATCACTGAAATCCTTCCCCCAGCATGGGGGAAGTGGCCTGAGACGCCGCAGGCGGCGAAGGTCGATGGGGGAGGCGGGTTGCAACACTCGAACTTCCCCCATCGACCCTTGGCTTCGCCTTCGGGCCACTTCCCCCGTACCGGGGGAAGGTCTTTAGCCGTTCAGCTTCTCGCCGCGTCGCCGCAGCAGCTCGACCGCACTGAGCAGCACCACCGAGGTCAGGATCAGCAGGGTCGCCACCGCGGTGATCGTCGGGCTGACCTGGTCGCGGACGCCCTCGAACATGCGCAGGGGCAGCGTTTTCCGTTCCGGCCCGGCCAGGAACATGGTCACCACGATCTCGTCGAACGAGGTCATGAAGGCGAACACCGCCCCGGCGAAGACACCCGGCCCGATGATCGGCAGCACCACGCGCAGATAGACCGTGTGCGGCGCCGCCCCGAGGCTGGCGCCGGCGCGCATCAGGGAGAGGTCGAAGCCCTGCAGGGCCGCGCCGACGGCGATCACCACGAAGGGAACCGCCAGCACCGTGTGAGCGAGGATCAGACCGAGGTAGCTGTCCGTCAGGCCGAGCGGCGCGTAGAGGAAGTAGACCGCGATCGCGACCACCACCACCGGGGCGACGATCGGAGCGGCGATCACACCCAAAAGCGAAGCCCGCAAGACGCCCGAAAGGCGTGTCAGCCCCAGCGCGGCCGCGACGCCCAGCGGCGTGGCGATCAGGGTGGTGGCGACGGCGACGATCAGGCTGTTGCGCAGCGCCGCCAGCCAGTCGCCCGAGGCCAGGATGTCGGCGTACCAGCGGGTCGAGACGCCGCTCAGGGGATAGCTCAGGAAGGCCGTCGAATTGAACGACAGCGGGATGATCGCCAGCACCGGGGCGACCAGGAAGGCGAAGATCCCGGCGCAGAGGCCCCAGTAGGCGTAACGGGCCGCCCGGCCGACAGGGGTTTCAAACGGTCGCTTCATCGCCCGGTCAGCTCGCGCACGCCGGACAGCCGCGCGTAGAGCGCCATCAGCGCCAGGGTGGCGGCCAGCAGCACGATGCTGAGCGCGGCGGCCATCCCCCAGTTCAGCGACTGGTTGGTGTAGAAGGCGATGAAGGCGCTGATCATCTGGTCGCCGGCCCCGCCGACCAGGGCCGGGGTGACGTAGTAGCCGAGCGCCAGCACGAAGACGAGCAGGGCGCCGGCCGAGACGCCGGGCAGGGTCTGCGGCAGGTAGATGCGCGCGAACGCCTGCAAGGGCGTCGCGCCCAGCGAGAGGGCCGCGCGGGTCAGGTCCGCCGGCACGCCGCGCATGACGCCGTAGAGCGGCAGCACCAGGAACGGCAGCAGCACGTGGGTCATGGCCACCAGCACGCCGGTGCGGTTGTAGATCAGGCGCAGGGGCTCGGAGATGAGGTTCAGCCACTGCAGGCTCTCGTTGATCACCCCGTTGGTCTGCAAAAGCACCGCCCAGGCGGTGGAGCGCACCAGCACCGAGGTCCAGAAGGGCAGCAGCACCAGGATCATCAGCCAGTTGGCCGTGCGCGGCTGGGCGCTGGCCAGCAGGTAGGCGAGCGGGTAGCCGAGCAGCAGACAGAGCAGGGTGACCGCCGCGCTGATCTCGAAGGTGCGGGCGAAAACGCCGACGAACACGGCCCGCTCGGCCGGCACGCGCTCGATCCCCTCGGCGCCGGGGCGGCGGTCGACGGCGGCCAGCAGGTAGAAGCCGGTCAACGGGCCGGCGGCGGCCTTCAGCGTCGCCCAGGTTTCCGGCTCGCCCCAGCGCGCATCGAGCCGCACCAGCCCCTGGCGGGCCGGCTCGCCGGCCGGCAACGGCAGGGCGCGGGCGGTGTTGGTGACCAGGCTGCGGTAGCCGGCGACGTCGTAGTTGAGCCGATTGGCCGCGGCGCTGAGCGTTCCGGCCTCGCGCGAGGCGGGAATCTCTTCGGCCAGCGCCTCGAATGCCTGGGAGGAGGGCAGGCCCTCGCCGTCCCAGGCGCGCAGGGCCTCGGTGGTCCGGGGCCAGGCGGCGGGCACCTCGCGCTCGGAGACGCCGCGCGAGAGCATCATCAGGATCGGGATCAGGAAGCTTGCGGCCAGCAGGACGAGGGTCGGGGCGATGAGCAGCAGCGCCCCGCCGGCGCGCCGGCGCTCGACGCCGCGGTGGGCGCGGGCGAGTTCGCGGATATCGGCCGGCGGCCCATTCTTGATGTAGGGCAGAATGGTCGCCGAGCGCATGGCCGTCAGCGCGCCGCCCAGGCGTTGAAGCGCTGGGAAAGCTGGTCGGTGTTCTCCACCCAGAACTCGGCATCGAGCTGCAGGGCGTTCTTGATGTTCTGCGGCGCCAGCGGCGTGTCGGCGAGCAGGGCCGGGTCGACTTCGGCGACGGTCTGCTTGTTGGAGGGGCCGGTCGGGATCAGCGCCGGCAGCTTCTTCTGGTTCTCCGGCCGGTTCATGAAGCGGATCAGGTCCATCGCGCCGGCCTTATTCGGCGCGTTCTTGGGCACCACCCAGAAATCGACGGCGTAGATGTTGCCGTCCCAGACGACGCGGAAGTCCTTGCCTTCGTCGCGATTGGCCAGGATCAGCCGGCCGGGG
>JADZBR010000202.1 GCA_020852035.1 Caulobacteraceae bacterium | reverse complement strand
GCTCGGGGGCGATCAGGGCGCCCAGCGCGGGCGCGGCGTCCCGCGGCGCGATCACCCCCGCCCCGTGAGCGCGCCACGACGCGGCGGCGTCCTCGCCCGTCGCCAGGTCCGCGAGCTGGCGCACGACGGCGGCTTCCACCTGTTCGGCGAACGCCGCGTCGTCGGTGATCAGGATCGACTGCGCGGCCGGGTCGTGCTCGGCCTGCGAGAGCAGGTCGGCGGCGATCCATTCCGGATCGTTGGCGGCGTCGGCCACCACCACGATCTCCGAGGGGCCGGCCAGGGCGTCGATGCCGACCACGCCATAGACCTGCCGTTTGGCGGCGGTGACGTAGTCGCTGCCCGGCCCGACGATCTTGTCCACCGGCGCGATGGGCCCCGCGCCATAGGCCAAAGCAGCCACCGCCTGGGCGCCGCCGACCCGCCAGATCTCGCTGACGCCGGCTTCCCGCGCGGCCGCCAGCACCGCCGGCTCCAGCCGGCCCGGCGGCGTCACCATCGCGATCCGCTCGACGCCGGCGACGGCGGCCGGCACGGCGTTCATCAGCACCGTCGACGGATAGGCCGCCCGGCCGCCGGGCCCGTAGACGCCCACCGCCTCCAGCGGCGTCCAGCGCCAGCCCAGCTCGACGCCGGCCTCGTCGGTGAACCGCAGGTCGGCCGGCCGCTGGCGCTCGTGGTAGGCGCGGATGCGGGCGGCGGCGAAGGCGATGGCCTCGCGGACCGGCGGCGCGCACTGGGCGGCGCCGTCGGCGATCTCGTCGGCCGAGACGCGGATGTTGCCGGCGTCGACATTGGCGCGGTCGAACCTGCGGCCGAACTCCAGCACCGCCTCGAGGCCCCGCTCGCGCACCGCCGCCAACACCTCGCGCACCGCGGCGTCGACGGCCGGCGGGGTCTCGCGCCGTTCGGCCACGAAGGCGCGGAAGGCTGCGCCGAAGCCCGGGTCCTGGAACGAGAAGCGTCGCATGGGCGCGCTATAAGGCGCGCGGGCCAGCGAGGCCAGAGTCCGTGGGGCGGGAGCGGGTTGCCGAAACGGCCATGCAGGCTAGCCTGACCCGAAACCCTCGGGGGAGGATCGGACATGATGCGCCTCGTCGCGGTCGCCGCATTGGCGGTTCTGGCCCTTGCCGGCTGCGGCAAGCCCCCTTCCCCGCCGGCGGCGGTCGCGGATGTCGGCTGGGCCTATTACGGCGGCGACGCCGGCGGCCAGCGCTTCTCGCCCGCCGCGCAGATCACCCCGGCCAATGTGGACGACCTGAAGACCGCCTGGACCTGGTCGAGCGGCGAACTGGCCGCCAAGGGCGAGGCGATGGACAAGGCGTCCTTCGAGGGCACTCCGATCATGGTCGAGGGCCGGCTCTACATCTGCACCCCCTTCAACATGGTCGCCGCCCTCGATCCCGGCACGGGCAAGGAGCTGTGGCGCTTCGATCCCCGGATCGACCCGACGGTGAACTATCCCAACGACGTCGTCTGTCGCGGCGTCGCCTTCTGGCGTGACCCGCAGGCCCCGCCGGAGCAGCCGTGCGCGGCGCGCATCTTCACCGCCACCAACGACCGCCGGCTGATCGCGCTCGACGCGGCCAGCGGCCGGCTCTGCCCGGGCTTCGGGGCGAAGGGAACCGTGGACGTCGGCGCCGGCGTGGTGCTGGCGCGCAACGGCGGCATGCAGATCACCTCGGCCCCGGTGATCGCCGGCGATGTGGTGGTGGTCGGCTCCTCGATCGACGACAACCAGCGGGTCGACGAGGTGCGCGGCACGGTCCGGGCCTATGACGCGCGCGACGGGCGGCCGCTGTGGAGCTTCGCCCCTCTGGCCCAGGCCGGCCCGGATTTCCGCGCCGGCGCGGCCAACGTCTGGGCGCCGATGTCGGTGGACGAGGCCCGCGGCCTCGTTGTCCTGCCGACCTCCAGCGCCAGCCCTGACTTCTACGGCTCGGCCCGCAAGGGCGACGGCCGCGACGCCAATTCGGTGGTCGCCCTGGAGGCGCGCACCGGCCGCCGGGTCTGGGGCTTCCAGACCACGCACCACGATGTCTGGGACTACGACGTGCCGGCCCAGCCGACTCTGGCCGAGATCGACTATGGCGGCCGGCGCACCGCCGCGGTGCTGCAGCCGACCAAGCAGGGGCTGCTGTTCACCCTCGATCGCCAGACCGGCGCGCCGGTCATCCCGGTGGTGGAGCGGCCGGTCCCGCAGGCCGGCGCGCCGGGCGAGGCGCTGTCGCCGACCCAGCCCTTCCCGATCGCTCCAAAGCCGCGGGCGCCCAGCGACATCGCGCCGAAGCAAGCCTACGGCCTGACCCCCTGGGATCGGGGGGCCTGCGAGAAGCTGATCGCCGGCGCCCAGCGCGGCGGGCTCTACACGCCGCCCAGCCTGAAAGGCTCGCTGGTCTATCCGTTCACCGGCGGCGGGGTGAACTGGGGCGGGCTGGCCTTCGATCCCCGACGCGGCGTGGCCATCGTCAACACCTCCAGCGCCCTGCACAAGATCACCCTGATCCCGGCCGCCAAGGTCGACGCGGCGCAGGAGGCGGACTTCGAGGCCGAGATCTCGCCGCAGACCGGCGCGCCCTACGGCATGAAGCGCGAGGTCGTGTTCTCGCCGCTCGGCCTGCCGTGCAATCCGCCGCCCTGGGGCATGCTGCACGCCGTCGACATGAAGACCGGGAAGGTCCTCTGGGAGATTCCCCTGGGCACGACGCGGGACCTGGCGCCCCTGTCGCAGTTCGTGGTCCGCGGCGTCGGCACGCCCAACTTCGGCGGGCCGATCGTCACCGGCGGCGGGCTGGTGTTCATCGGCGCGGCGATGGACGACTACCTGCGCGCCTTCGACATCGGGACCGGCAAGGAGCTGTGGAAAGGCCGGCTGCCAGCCGGCGGCCAGGCGACGCCGATGACCTATGTCTGGAAGGGCCGCCAGTTTGTGGTGATCGCCGCCGGCGGCCACTCCAAGTCCGACACCAGGCGCGGCGACCAACTGGTGGCCTTCGCCTTGCCGGGGTGACGGCTACGCCTCGTCGTGCGCCGGCGCCCGGCGGGTCGGCCAGGGCTGGGTGAGGTCGGCGAGCACCGCATCGACGCACTCGACCTCGACCCGCAGGTCGCCGCCGCCGGCGAAGGTCAGCACGATCGCGCCGCCCGGCGCCTCGCCGGGCTCGAAGCTGATGGCGAGCAGTTCCACCACCGCGTCCTTCGCCTGCCGCCGCAGCCGCCGGGCCTTCACGGCCAGCACCGAGCCGAGCTGCAGGCCGCAGCGCACCCGCTCGCCGCCCTGCTCCCAGCGGTAGCGGTTGAAGGCAAGCGTCAGCCGCCGGCTCGCCTTCTCGTAGGCGATGTCGCCGATGCGGGCGACGGCGTCCTGCAGGGCCGCGGAGATCACCGAAAGGTCGTCGGCGTCCTCGGCCAGGAGGCGCAAGGGGTCGGGCATGTCGGCCACGTCAGTCCTCGATCGGCCCGTCGCCCTTCAGGCGGCGCACATTGGCCCCGCAGGCCGAGAGCTTCTCCTCCAGCCGCTCGAAGCCGCGGTCCAGGTGATAGACGCGGTCGACGACGGTCTCGCCCTTGGCCGCCAGGGCGGCGATCACCAGGCCCACCGAAGCGCGCAGGTCGGTGGCCATCACCGGGGCGCCTTCCAGCTTCTCCACGCCATGCACGGTCGCCTCGTTGCCGCTCACCGAGATGTCGGCGCCGAACCGGCGCAGTTCGGCCACGTGCATGAAGCGGTTTTCGAACACCGTCTCCTTGATCACCGATTCGCCGTCGGCCATCGTCATCAGGGCCATGAACTGCGCCTGCAGGTCGGTGGCGAAGGCGGGATAGACGTCGGTCTCGATGTTCACCGGCTTCAGCCGCGCGCCGTTGCGGGCCACCACCATGCCGTCGTTGAGCTCGTTGACGGTCACGCCGGCCTCTTCCAGGGCGTCGATCAGCGGGCGGATGTGCTCGGGACGCCCGCCGGTCAGTTTCACCTCGCCGCCGGCCATCGCCGCGGCGACGGCGTAGGTGCCCATCTCGATGCGGTCCGGCACCACCCTGTGGGTGACGCCGTGCAGCTTGCCGACACCCTCGATGACGATGGTCGGCAGGTTGGCGGTCGGGTCGCGATGGATCTTCGCGCCCATCGCGTTCAGGCACTCGGCCAGGTCGTCCAGCTCCGGCTCCTGCGCGGCGCGCCGCAGCACCGTGGTTCCCTCGGCCAGGGCGGCGGCCATCATGGCGTGCTCGGTGGCGCCGACCGAGGAGAACGGGAACTCGATCTCCGCGCCCTTCAGGCCGCGCGGCGCCTGGGCGTAGACATAGCCCTCGTGCAGGTCGATGCGCGCGCCCAGCGCCTCCAGCGCCATCAGGTGCAGGTCCACCGGCCGCGCGCCGATGGCGCAGCCGCCGGGCAGCGAGACCTTGGCCTGGCCGGTGCGGGCGATCAGCGGCCCCAGCACGTTGAACGAGGCGCGCATCTGACGGACCAGGTCGTAGGGGGCGATGGTCGAGACGACCTCCGGGGTGTGCAGGGTCGTCTCCTGCCCGTCCGGACCGTCGTCGCGCTCGACGATCTGCGTGCCCAGGCGCTGCATCAGCCTGCCCAGCAGGCGCGTGTCGGCCAGTCGCGGCATATTGGTCAGGCGCACCGGCTCGTCGGTGAGCAGGCTGGCGGCCATCAGCTTGATGGCGGAATTCTTGGCGCCGCCGATGGGGATCTCCCCGTTCAGCCGCGCGCCGCCGGTGATGGCGATGCGATCCATTCACGTCCCTCTAAGACCGGCCTCCAAGACCGGCGATACGGCCGAGATTCGCTTCTATCGGTTGCGCCGCCCCGCGCAAGGGCGGCGCCTGTCACGAACGCTTGTCGTCTTTCGGCGGCGGCGGCGCGGCCTTGCGCCGGCGCAGGTTGGCCCGCAGCGCCTGGGCCAGCTTGGCCTCGCGCGCGGCCTTGGGATCGGGAGGCGGCTTGTCGGTCATCGGTTCCCCTTACGTCAGAACGCGGCTTGTCGCCCCGGCCGAGTTGGGTTCACAGTGATCACATAAAAACAAAGCCATTTCGGGAGAAACGATCATGGACGGCGCCGTCGACATCAGGGCCGAAGCGCGCGCGCGGGCCTACGACATTCCGCTGAAGGACCTCGACCCAGCCCAGCCGGACCTCTTCGCCCAGGACGCCATGTGGCCGATGTTCGACCGCCTGCGCGCGGAAGACCCGGTGCACCTCACCGAAGACGGCGCGCACGGCCGTTTCTGGTCGGTCACCCGCTGGGACGACATCATGGCGGTGGACACCAACCACGCCGACTATTCCTCGGCCGACGGCATCACCCTGCCCAGCCTGGAGGCCGAGGCCGAGCAGGCCAAGCGTCCCACCCGCCCCAGCTTCATCTCGATGGACCCGCCCAAGCACGACGTGCAGCGCAAGACGGTCAGCCCGGCGGTGGCGCCGGCCAACCTGGCGGTCATGGGTCCGCTGATCCGCGAGCGCGCCGGCAAGATCCTCGACGGCCTGCCGATCGGCGAGGAGTTCGACTGGGTGGACCTGGTCTCCAAGGAGCTGACGGCGATGACGCTGGCCACGCTCTTCGAGTTCCCGCAGGAAGACCGGCGCCTGCTGACCCACTGGTCGGACATGTTCACCAACACCCCCGGTTACGGCCCGGCCAAGAGTTGGGAACACAAGCTGGAGGAAGCGAACGCCTGTTTCGGCCGCTTCACCGAGCTCTGGAACGAGCGGGTCAACGCCCCGCCGCAGGGCGACCTGGTCTCCATGCTGGCGCACGGCGAGGCGACCCGGAACATGGAGATGCACGAGTACCACGGGAATGTGGTTCTGCTGATCATCGGCGGCAACGACACCACCCGGAACACCATCTCCGGCTCGGTCTATGCGCTGAACAAACATCCCGACCAGTACGCCAAGCTGAAGGCGGACCATTCCCTGATCCCCTCGATGGTCTCCGAGACCATCCGCTGGCAGACCCCGCTGGCCCACATGCGCCGCACCGCCACGCGCGACGTGGAGCTCGGCGGCAAGACCGTCTCCAAGGGCGACAAGGTGGTGATGTGGTACGTCTCGGGCAACCGCGACGAGGCGATGATCGACAACCCCAACGCCTACATCATCGACCGCGAGCGGCCGCGCCAGCATCTCTCGTTCGGCTTCGGCATCCACCGCTGCGTCGGCAACCGCCTGGCCGAGTTGCAGCTGACCATCATCTGGGAAGAGATCATGAAGCGCTTCCCGCACATCGAGCTGGTGGCTGAGCCGCTGCGCACCCACTCGGTGTTCGTGAAGGGCTATGAGACCCTGCCGGTGGTGATCCCGGCGCGGAACTGAGCCCCGTTCCGCTCATCCCCGCGAAGGCGGGGACCCAGGCTTTTTAGGTTCAAGCCGGAAACGCCGACGCCCATCGATAAAACACCTGGGTCCCCGCTTTCGCGGGGATGAGCGGAATTTTGGAGTCACCCCGCCAGCGCCGCGTCGATGTCCGCGGCGGCGTGACGCTCGGCCAGCTTGGCGCTGTTGACGATCCGCCCGCGCTTCACCGCCGGCCGCGCCGAGATCTCGTCGGACCAGCGCAGCACGTTCTTGTACTCGTGCACCGAGAGGAACTCGGCGGCGTTGTAGATCACGCCCTTCACCAGCCCGCCGTACCAGGGCCAGATGGCGATGTCGGCGATCGTGTAGTCGTCGCCGGCGATGAACCGCCGCTCGGCCAGTTGCCGGTCCAGCACGTCCAGCTGGCGCTTCACCTCCATCGCGAAGCGGTCGATGGGATACTCCCTCTTGTAGGGCGCATAGGCGTAGAAGTGGCCGAAACCGCCGCCCAGGTAGGGCGCGCTGCCCATCTGCCAGAAGAGCCAGGACATGGTCTCGGCCCGCGCCGCCGGCTCGGTGGGCAGGAGCGCGCCGAACGTCTCGGCCAGGTGCACCAGGATGGCGCCCGATTCGAACACGCGAATCGGCTCGGCGCCGCTGCGGTCGACCAGCGCCGGGATCTTGGAATTGGGATTGGCGGCCACGACGCCGCTGCCGAACTGGTCGCCGGTTCCGATCTGGATCATCCAGGCGTCGTATTCGGCGCCCGCGTGGCCGAGCGCCAGCAGCTCCTCCAGCATGATCCCGGCCTTCATGCCGTTCGGCGTCGCCAGCGAATAGAGCTGCAGCGGATGCTTGCCGACCGGCAGGTCCTTGTCGTGCGTCGGCCCGGCGATCGGCCGGTTGATGTTGGCGAAGCGCCCGCCGTTTTCCTTGTTCCAGGTCCAGACCTTGGGCGGTTCATAGGCGGTGTCGGTCATGGCGCTCCCCTCTCGTTGCTCTGCGCGGACCGACATGTGGCGCCGCGCGCCGCGATTTGCGAGTCACGCTTCGCGTTTCGGATGCTGAGAGAGGATGGTGCCGCCGGACAGGATCGAACTGTCGACCTCAGCCTTACCAAGGATGCGCTCTACCACTGAGCTACGGCGGCGTAAGAGGCGCGGCGTATAGCGGGCGTCGCCCGATAGGTGAAGCAAAAACCGTCATGCCGCATCGCCGCAGGCGTTTTGCGACGTTCCGATCAGGCGCGCCGCGCTCTTGGCCGGTCCTGCAGTTCGTCGCCCGCGTTCGCCGGCAGCGGCAGGAAGAACAGGATCGAGATCAGGGTGATCGCCCCGATCACCACGAAGGCCGGCGAGATCGCCGCCACCGTCAGCTGGCTCTCCCCGCGCGTCACCATGAAGACGTGGATCAGCATGGCCGCCACGCCGATGCCGATCGACTGCACCAGCTGCTGGCACATCGAGGCCATGGTGGTGGCGCGGCTCATCTGCGGCTGGTCGACGTCGGCGTAGGCCAGGCCGTTCAGGCTGGTGAACTGCAGCGAGCGGAAGAAGCCGCTGGTCAGCAGCACCAGGATCAGCAGCCAGTGCGGCGTCCGCGCCGTAAACAGCGCATAGGCCGCGAAGGTCGCCCCGACGATCACCGCATTGACCAGCAGGGTGTTCTTGAACCCGAAGCGCCGCAGGATCGGCGGCGCGGCGGTCTTCATCACCAGGGCGCCCACCGCGCTGGTGAAGGTGAGCAGCCCCGCCTCCAGCGCCGAGAGGCCGAAGCCGATCTGCAGCAGCAGCGCCAGCATGAACGGCGTCGCCCCCATCGCGATCCGCATGAACCCGCCGCCGACCACCGAGGCGCGGAAGGTCTGGATGCTGAACAGCGACAGGTCGAGGATGGCGTCCCGCCGGTTCCGCCGCCAGTGGCGCCAGTAGAGCCCGAACGCGGCGAAGGCGCCCAGGAACAGCCCCGCCGTCAGCCCCGCCGGCAGCTCGTCGCGGCCGAGGTTCTCGAACCCGAAGATCAGCACCGCCAGGCCCACGCCGGTGAGGATCAGGCCCAGTGCGTCGAGCTTCTGCGGCTCCTCCTCCTTCACGTTCGGCACGAAGCGGCTGACCAGGAAGAGCCCCAGCGCGGCGATCGGCAAATTGATCAGGAAGATCCACCGCCACGAGCCGAAGGTGACGATGAAGCCGCCGATCGGCGGCCCCAGCACCGGGCCCAGCAGCGCCGGCATGGTCAGCACCGCCATCGCCTGGACGATCTCGTTCTTAGGCGTGGTCCGCAGCAGCACCAGCCGTCCCACAGGCATCATCATCGCCCCGGCCATGCCCTGCGCCAGCCGCGCGGCGACCAGCTGTTCCAGGTTGTGGGCCGCGCCGCAGAGGGCCGAGGTCACCGCGTAGAGGGCGATGGCCGCCAGGAACACCTTCTTGGCCCCGTAGCGGTCGGCGAGCCAGCCGCTGACCGGCAGGAACACCGCCGCGGCCAGCATGTAGGCGGTGATCGCCAGGTTCAGCCGCAGCGGCTCGATATGCAGCGCATGTGCCATCGTCGGCAGGGCGTTGGACAGCACCGTGGCGTTCAGCGTCTGCATCAGCATCGCCGCGCCGATGATGGCGGCGACCACGCTGGAGCGCGAGAAACGGACGTGCGGCTCCTCGACCATCAGCGCCTCGGCCTCCACCGGCGGGCGCCGGTGCTTCTCCTCGTCGATCGGCTGGACGGTCACTGGGGCGCTCCGGCGAGTTCGAGCAGCGGACGGGCGGCCGCGGCCAGCGCCGCGCGCGCCTCGGGGCTGAGGCGGGCCAGCCGCGCGGCCAGCCAGTCGTTGCGCTGGCGGCGCACCGCGTCGAGCGCGCGCGTTCCGGCCGGGGTGATCTTCAGCCCGATGCGCCGCCGGTCCTGGCCTTCGCCGGGCGCCAGGCGCGCGACCCAGCCGGCCCGCTCCAGCCGCTTGGCGTGCTCGCTCATGGTCGGCCGCGAGAGGCTCTCCAGCTCGGCGAGTTCGGACACGCCCACGCCGGGGCGCTTCTTGATCATTCCCAGAAGCAGGGTGTCGAGGGCGGAAAGACCGGCTACCTGGGCGTCGCGCCGAAGCTGGCGGGAGACGCGCAGGAGGCCGGGGCGAAGCTCGTCGGCGAGCGCGAGCATGTCGGTGTCGGGACTCATGCGCGAGGGGTATATAGTTAGGTCGGCTAACTATCAATCTGCCTTATGAGAGCCTTGATCTGCTCCAGATCCGCTCATCCCCGCGAAAGCGGGGACCCAGGCTTTTTTGGTTCAACCGAATACGCCCGCGCCCGTCGATAAAACACCTGGGTCCCCGCTTTCGCGGGGATGAGCGGAAAAGGGGGGGCGAAGGTCAGACCGCCCCCGGCGCGGCGAAGGTCAGCACCTGGATCGCCACCGTCACCTTGCCGCCGGTGAAGGCCGAGCCGGCGGCGGTGAGCACCACCGGCGTATCCGAATAGAAGGCCGTCGGCCCGATGACCCCGATGTTGCTGGCGTTCAGCGCCACCCCCAGCGACGAGCCGAACTTGCCCGCCTCGCCGCCGATCCCGCAGGAATAGGAGCTGGCCCCGGTGACCGTCTGGGTCGTGCGGGTCGAGACCGCCAGCACGATCCCGCGCGAGGGGATCACCATGCTGGTGCTGGTGGTCGCACCCGCGAGCGTCACCTCCTCCTCGCGCACCTCGACGCCGAGGTTCGCACCGCCCGGCGAGGCGACCAACACGCGCGCGGCCGGCGTCGCCTCGGCCGGCGGGAAGGCGGCCCAGGCCGCGCCGTCCCAGACCACCGCGCCCGCCTCGTCCTTCACCCAGGCCAGGTGCCCCGCCCCCACCGCCAGCGTCGCCCAGCCGCCGGCCTCGAAGCGCATCACCGTCCCCGCCGGCCGGCCAGCCCAGGCCGCGCCGGCGGCGTCCTCCGGCAGGAGGTAGAGCGCTCCGTCCGCCGGGCTCGCCGGCTGGGCGGCGGTGCTGCGGCTCTCGACGGCGGTCTGCACAAGGCCGTCGAGCCGCATGAGGGCCTCGTTGAGGATCACATGCTTCTGCGCCTGGGCGGCGGCGAGGTAGGGCAGCCCCAGCCGGGGCGAGGCGTCGTCGGACATCGAATGCGGGCTCCATCGGTGGAGCGCCAAGGATCGCGCGGGGGCGAGCAGCGCGGACAAGTTCGCTTCTATTCCCGTCATCGCCGGACCTGTTCCGGCGGCCCATGAACACAGGCTTCGGCGAGCACACGCTCAGACGGTGTGCATAGGCCCGCGGAACAAGTCCGCGGGTGACGATCATTTTGGAGCGTATTGCCAAGCCCCGCCGACCCGGCCATCATCGCCCCACGACGGAGATGACCTCCATGTGTGGAATGACGCGCAGCGCTCGGCGCCCCGGCTGACTGGCCGCCTTCGCGGCCGGTCCCTCCCACACATCTCCATCGGAATTCCTCATGTTTCTGCGCAACGACGCGGTGAACCGCGTCAACCTGCATTCCGGCGTCCAGGCCCTGGCCCAGGGCGCCGGCGGCGTCTTCGTGCTCGTCTATTTCCTGCAGGCCGGGCTCACGATCCCGCAGGCCCTCATCGCCTACGCCGGCATCATGGTCGGCCGCTTCATCATCCGGCCGGCAGTGCTGCCGATCGCCAAGCCGCTGGGGATCAAGCCCATGCTGGTGGCGGGCGCGATCGCCCAGGCCCTGCCCTACTTCCTGCTCGCCGAGGTCAAGGGCGTCGGCTGGCCGCTGTTCGCGGTCATCGGCCTCTGGGCCCTGGCCGGCGTGGTCTACTGGAACGCCTACAACGCCTATTTCTCCGCCATCGGCGACGCCGAGCACCGCGGACACCAACTCGGCGTGCGCGAGGCGCTGGTGGCCGCCGCCGGGGTGCTGGGGCCGATCCTCGGCGCCTGGGCGCTGATCGCCGCCGGCCCGCGCTGGACCTTCGCGCTCGTCGGCCTGATCGAACTGGCCGCCGTCCTGCCGCTGATCGGCCTGCCCAACATCGCGGTGCCGCCCAGCGCGCCGGGCATCCTGCGGCTGGCCCGCCCGGCGGCGATCTACAACGCCCTCGATGGGCTGATGGACGCCTCCTACGTCTACGTCTGGCAGATCGCCCTCTTCGTCTCGTTGGGCGAGAGCCTGGCCGCCTATGGCGGGGCGATGGCGCTGGCGGGGCTGGTCGGCGGCGGTTGCGCGCTGCTGCTGGGCCGCCACATCGACCTTGGCTTCGGCCGCCGGGCGGTGTGGCTGGTGTTCGGGATCGGCGCGGCCTCGGTGCTGCTGCGCGCCGCCAGCCTCGACCACGTCTGGCTGGCGGTGGCGGCCAGCGGACTGACGGCGATCTTCATGCCGCTGCTCGGGCCGGTGATCGGCGCCTCGATCTACAACATGGCCAAGGCCTCGCCCTGCACCCTGCGCTACCACCTGGCCACCGAGGCCGGCTGGGACGTGGGCGGCGTCACCGGCTGCGTGGCCTGCGCCGGCGTCATCCACGCCGGCGGGTCGCTCTCCCTGGCCATCCTCTTCGGCCTGCCGGCGGTGCTCGCCTGCGGCTGGTGGCTAAGGCGGCTCTATCCGGCCTAAGCTCGCCGCATGGCCCGCCTGAAGGACATCGTCGTCGACGCCGACCACCCGGCCGCCCTGGCGCGGTTCTGGGCGGCGGCGCTCGACGGCTATGCGGTCGCGCCCTACGACGACGCCGAGATCGCCCGCCTCGCCGCCCTCGGCCTGACGCCGGAGACCGACACCAGCGTGATGGTCGAGGGGCCGGGGCCGCGGCTCTGTTTCCACCTGCTGCCGGGGCCGCGGAGCGAGCGGAACCGCCTGCACCTCGACGTGGTCGCAGGCGACCGCGAGACCGAGATCGCGCGCCTGCTCACACTCGGCGCCACCCGCGCGCGCGAAGGCGACGGCTACACCGTGCTGCGCGACCCGGAGGGCAATCCGTTCTGCGTGGTGGACCCGTAGCGTCCCTTCTCCCCTTGCGGGAGAAGGTGTCGCCGTAGGCGACGGATGAGGGGTCTCTCAAACCTCGCCATCCACGCCCGACCAGTCCGCTTTCGAGGCGTCGACGATCTTCGACCCTTCATCCGGCCCTTCGGGCCACCTTCTCCCGCAAGGGGAGAAGGGGATCATTCAGCAGCGAAGGCCAGCGCCCTTCCCGCGGTGAAGCTGGTCTTCTCGGCCAGCTCGGTCTTCGCCGCCTCGTACTCGTCCGAGAGCCGGGCGATGAATTCCGCCGCCGTCGGCACGTGCTTGACCGCGCCGATGCCCTGGCCGCAGCCCCAGATGTCCTTCCAGGCCTTGGCCTTCTGGTTGCCGCCCGAGCCGAAGTTCATCTTCGAGGGATCGGCCTCCGGCAGGTTGTCCGGATCCAGCCCCGCCGCCGCCACCGAGGGCCGCAGGTAGTTGCCGTGCACCCCGGTGAAGAGGTTGGTGTAGACGATGTCGTCACCGCGCGAGGCCACGATCATCTCCTTGTAGCCGTCCACCGCCCGCGCCTCCTCCGTCGCGATGAACGCCGAGCCGATGTAGGCCAGGTCCGCGCCCATCGCCTGGGCCGACAGGATCGACTTGCCGTTGGCGATCGAGCCCGAGAGCGCGATCGGCCCGTCGAACCATTCGCGCAGCTCCTGGATGATGGCGAAGGCCGAGAGCCGCCCCGCATGCCCGCCGGCGCCGTTGGCCACCGGGATCAGGCCGTCGGCCCCCTTCTCGATGGCCTTGCGGGCGAAGACGTCGTTGATCACGTCGTGCAGCACCACCGCGCCATAGCCGTGCACCGCGTCGTTCACATCCTGCCGCGCGCCCAGCGAGGTGATGATCACCGGGACCTTGTATTTGACGCACAGCTCCACGTCCTGCTCGAGCCGGTCGTTGGTCTTGTGCACGATCTGGTTCACCGCGAAGGGCGCGGACGGCAGGTCGGGGTTAGCCTTGTCCCACGCCGCCAGCTCCGAGGTGATCTGGTCCAGCCACTCGTCCAGCTGCGACACCGGCCGCGCGTTCAGCGCCGGGAACGAGCCGACGATCCCCGCCTTGCACTGGGCGATCACCAACTCCGGCCCGGAGATGATGAACAGCGGGCTGCCGATCACGGGCAGGCGCAGGCGGTCACGCAGGACGGGGGGCAGGGCCATGGCGGATAAGTTTCCTCTCGAAATGCGACGCTTATAATTTACGACGTAAGAAGAAGGTCAATAGCCTTCGATACGGTTCCTTCTCCCCTTGCGGGAGAAGGTGGCGCGAAGCGCCGGATGAGGGGTCTCTCAAATCTCACCATCCGCACCCCGCCCAATGCAGCTTTCGAGGCGTCGATGGCCTTCGACCCCTCATCCGTCGCCTTGCGGCGACACCTTCTCCCGCAAGGGGAGAAGGAAAACGGCGGCCCCTCGCCTGCCCCTGCGTGACCTTGACGCTCGCCGAGCGCGGGGGGCATCTGCGACGACCTTCACCAAGTGCGCCGGAGCTTTCGTGGACGACGCCCCCGCCTCTCTCGCCGCTGGCTTTTCGCCCGCCGGCGAGGCCGACTGGCTGGCCCTGGTCGAGAAGACCCTGGCCGGCAAGCCGCTCAGCGGCCTGACCCGCACCACGCCCGAGGGCGTCGAGATCCGCCCGCTCTATACGCCGGACATAACCGCGCCGGCCGCGGTCGCCCTGCCTCCGCGCGAGGCCGAGCGTGCCTGGGACGTGCGCGCCCTCGTCGCCCATCCGGACCCTGCCCGGGCCAACGCCGAAGCCCTGGCCGACCTCGAAGGCGGCGCGGCCTCGCTGGTGCTGAAGATCGATCCGGTCGGCGAGACCGGCGTCGCCATCGGCTCGCCCGAGGCGCTGGAGCGCGCGCTGGCCGGCGTCATCCTCGAACTCGCGCCGACAGCGCTCGACGCCGGCTTTCTCGGCCCGCAGGCCGCCGACTGGCTGGCCGCCGCCGCCAAGGGCGCGCCGGGCGCGCCGCTGGCCTTCCACCTCGACCCGCTGTCGGCCTTCGCCGAGGCGGGGACGAGCCCCGGCCCCGTGGAGAGCCATATCGTCAAGGCCGCGACCACCGCCGCGCGGCTGGCCGACACCTATCCCGCCGCCAGCCTCTGCCTCGCCTCCGGCCGCGTCGCCCACGAGGCGGGCGGCGGCCCGTCGCAGGAGCTGGCGCTGATGGCCGCCGCCCTGGTCGCCTACGCCAAGGCCCTGACCCGCGCGGGCCTTTCCGCGCCGGACGCCTTCACGCGCATCGTGCTCGGCCTCTCGGCGGACGCCGATGTCTTCGTCACCCTCGCCAAGCTGCGCGCCGCCCGCCTGATCCACGCGCGGATCGCCGAGGCCTGCGGCGCGCCCGGCCCAGCGCGCATCGAAGTCCGCTCCTCGCGCCGGATGCTGGCGAAGCAGGACCCCTGGACCAACATGCTGCGCCTCACCGCCGCCGGCTTCGCCGCCGCGGCCGGCGGCGCGGACGCCATCGTGCTCGGCGCCTTCACCGACGCCCTCGGCCACCCTACGGCCTTCGCGCGGCGCCAGTCGCGCAACGCCCAGCTGGTGCTGATGGAGGAAGCGCACGCCGGCCGCGTCGCCGACCCGGCCGCCGGCGCCTACGCCCTCGAGGCGCTCACCGACCAGCTGGCCCGCGCCGGCTGGGCCGCCTTCCAGGCCGTCGAGGCCGAAGGCGGGATCATCGCCGCCCTCGCCTCCGGCCAGATCGCCGCCGACATCGCCCGCGACCGCGAAGCCCGCGCCGCCGCCCTGGCTGCCGGTGAAGCCAAGATCCTCGGCGTCACCCTCTTCCCGCCGACCGACGCGGCGCCCGCCCAGGTCGCCGAGGCCAAGGCCGCAGCGGTCGACGCCCCCTCGCCCCGCCTGCCCGGCCCGGACGGCCGTTGCCCGCCGCTGACGTCCGTCCGCGACGCCGAAGCCTTCGAGGCCGCCCAATGAGCGCCTTTCCCGATTTTGCGACGCTAGCGTTCGACGCCGAAACCTTCCCCCAAGATGGGGGAAGTGGCCCGAAGGCGAAGCCGAGGGTCGATGGGGGAGGTTCGGGGAAAGTCGCAGACTTCCCCCATCGACCTTCGCTCGCTGCGCGATCTCAGGCCACTTCCCCCGTACCGGGGGAAGGTTGGTGGCATACCCCCGAAGGCATCGAGGTCGCCCCAGCTTACGACGCCAACGCCCTGAACGGCCTTGATTTCCTCGGCGGCTGGCCCGGCCTTGCGCCATTCCTGCGCGGCCCCTACCCGACCATGTACGCCACCAACCCGTGGACCATCCGCCAGTACGCGGGCTTCTCCACGGCGGAGGACTCCAACGCCTTCTACCGCCGCAACCTGGCGGCCGGGCAGATGGGCCTCTCGGTCGCCTTCGACCTCGCCACCCACCGCGGCTACGACTCGGACAACCCGCGCGTGAAGGGCGACGTCGGCATGGCGGGCGTCGCCATCGATTCCATCCTCGACATGCGCACCCTTTTCGACGGCATCCCGCTCGACAAGATGACGGTGTCGATGACCATGAACGGCGCGGTGCTGCCGATCCTGGCGCTCTACATCGCCGCCGGCGAGGAGCAGGGCGTGCCGCACGCGGCGCTCGCCGGCACCATCCAGAACGACATCCTCAAGGAGTTCCTGACCCGGAACACCTACATCTATCCGCCGGCGCCCTCGATGCGGATCATCGCCGACATTTTCGCCTTCACATCGCAGGAGATGCCGCGCTTCAACTCGATCTCGATCAGCGGCTACCACATGCAGGAAGCCGGCGCGACGCTCGACCTGGAGCTGGCCTACACCCTGGCCGACGGGATCGAATACGTCCGCGCCGGCGTCGCCGCGGGACTGGACGTCGACAAGTTCGCGCCGCGCCTGTCCTTCTTCTGGTGCGCGGGGATGAACCACTTCATGGAGGTGGCCAAGCAGCGGGCCGCGCGGCTCTTGTGGGCCAAGCTGATGTGCGAGAACTTCGCGCCGAAGGACAGCCGCTCCATCTCGCTCCGCGCCCACACCCAGACCTCCGGCTGGTCGCTGGCCGCGCAGGACGTCTACAACAACGTGCCCCGCACGCTCGTCGAGGCGATGGCGGCGACGGCCGGCCACACCCAGAGCCTGCACACCAACTCCCTCGACGAAGCCCTGGCCCTGCCGACGGATTTCTCCGCCCGCATCGCGCGCAACACCCAGCTCTTCCTGCAGCACGAGGCCGGCTACACCCGCACCATCGACCCCTGGGGCGGCAGCTACTACGTCGAGCGCCTGACCCACGACCTGGCCCAGCGCGCCCTCGTCCACATCGCCGAGGTCGAGGCGCTCGGCGGCATGGCCGCGGCGATCGCCGAGGGCCTGCCCAAGCGCCGCATCGAGGAAGCCTCCACCCGCATCCAGGCGGCGATCGATTCCGGCCGCCAAAGCGTGGTCGGCGTCAACCGCTACCGCCCCACAGAGGCCGACGAGATCCCGGTGCTGAAGGTCGACAATTCGGCGGTGCGCGAGCAGCAACTCGCCAAGCTCGCCCGCCTGAAGGCCGAACGCGACAACGCCGAGGTCGAACGCCGCCTGGAAGCTCTAGCCAACGGCGCGCGCGGGAACGCCAACCTGCTGCAGCTCTCGCTGGAGGCCGCCCGCGCCCACGCCACCGTCGGCGAGATTTCCGACGCCATGCGCCGCGCGTTCGGCGACCACCACGCCAAGGCCAGCGCCATCACCGGCGTTTACCTGCGCGAGGCCGGCGCCACCCCCGCCAACCAGCGCGCCAAGGCGATGGTCGAAGCCTTCTCGCAATCGGATGGCCGCAAGCCCAAGGTGCTGGTCGCCAAGATGGGCCAGGACGGCCACGACCGCGGCCAGAAGGTGATCTCCTCCGGTTTCGCCGACCTCGGCTTCGACGTCGACGTGGGCGAGCTCTTCCGCACCCCGGCCGAGACCGCCAGGGAGGCCGTCGAGCAGAACGTCCATGTGGTGGGCGCCAGCTCCCTGGCCGCCGGCCACCTGACCCTGGTCCCCGAGCTGATCGAGGAGCTGAAGCGCCTGGGCCGCGCCGACATCGTGGTGGTGGTCGGCGGCGTCATTCCGCCGGAGGACTTCGACGCCCTGCGCGAGGCCGGCGCGGACGCCATCTTCCAGCCCGGCACGGTGATCGCCGACGCCGCCATCGAGGTGCTGGACCGCCTGAACGAACGGCTAGGCTCTTCGCAAGCCTAGAGCCCTCTCCCAGTCGGGAGAGGGAAATCCGACGGCGAAGCCGGCGGGAGGGTGAGGCCCTCCGCCCTCTCCGGAAAGGCCGCAGGCCCTCATCCTCGCCGCGCCTTGCGGCGCGTCTTTCCTTCTCCCGACCGGGAGAAGGATCAGCGCCAGGCGTAGTTGAAGCTGATGCTGATCCGCTCGCCCTTCGCCCGGTTCGGCGTCACCTCGTGGCGCAGCCAGCTCTCCCACATGTAGAGCGTCCCCGCCTCAGGCTGCAGATAGACGAAGCTGCGGTCCTCCTCGCGCGCGTCGGCCCGCTTCGGCGGCGAAGCCATCATCAGCGGCAGGCGCGGGTCCTCCACCTTCAGCGCGCCGGCGCCCGGGGGCGTCGCCACATAGACGGTGCCGGAGATCACGCTGTGCGGGTGGATGTGGCCGGTGTGCCCCGCGCCGGGCTTCAGGATGTTGACCCACAGGCTGTCCAGCTTCAGCCGCCGGCCGCCAAGGTCCAGCGACAGGGCGTCGGCGTAGACCTTGGCGTGCCGGTCGAGCCGGTATTTCAGCTCGCCAAAGATGCTGGCCCGCGTCGGCAGGTCGTCCAGCGAGGCGTAGGAGGTATAGCCGCCATAACCGTTCTCGCGCGCCCAGGCGCGGCCGGCCCGGTCCTCGGCGGCCAGCATGCGGCAGGCCTGCTCAAGCTCGATGGTGTACCCCTCAAGGTCACGGGCCTCTACCAGCGAGACCT
>JADZBR010000201.1 GCA_020852035.1 Caulobacteraceae bacterium | reverse complement strand
TTCGACAGCGCCCCGAGCGGCGACGTGACGGCCCGCATCACCGCCCGGCCGACCTCGATCAAGACCCTGGAGTGGGAACGGATCAACGAGACCCTCGCCGAGACCGACTTCAACATCTCCGAGACCGCCCGGCGGCTGGGCATGCATCGCCGCACCCTGGCCCGCAAGCTGGTGAAGCGGCAGGTCAACTAGGGTGGGCTTCCTTCAATCTGGACTACCGGCCGTCCAGCCTCGTCATCCCAGGCGCAAGGCCCAGGATGACGAACAAGGATAGGTCCGACGACCTGCCCTAGCCGGAAGGGCTGCTCAGATCGCCCGAGCGCGGCCTTCCCAGTAGGGCGCCCGCACCTTGTTGCGTTGGATCTTGCCGGCTTCGCTGCGCGGCAGGTCGGTGGCGAAGTCGACCTTCCGGGGGACCTTGTACCTGGCCACCACGCGGGCGGCGTAGTCGAGGATTTCGCGCTTCAGGTCTTCCGTGGGTTCATAGCCGGGCTTCAGCTGGATGACCGCACGCACCTCCTCGCCATACTCGTCGTGCGGCACGCCGACGGTGCAGCTATCCTCGACGGCGGGGTGCTTGATCAGCTCGTTGTCGATTTCCTGCGGGTAGATGTTCACCCCGCCGGCGATGATGGTCTCGGCGCTGCGGCCGGTGAGGAACAGCCAGTCGTCCTCGTCCAGATAGCCGATGTCGCCCATCGTGAAGTAGTCGCCGCGGCGATTGCCCTGCGTCTTGGCGTCGTCCTTGTAATAGCTGAAGCCGCCCTGGACGTTCAGGCTCATGTAGATCGCGCCGGGGACGCCCGGCGGGCACTCGTCGCCGTTCTCGTCGAGGATTTTGGCGGACTCAGGGTTCGGCCGGCGGCCGACCGTACCGGGGCGCGCCAGCCACTGCTCGGAGGTGACGGTGAAGCCGACGCCGCCTTCGGAGCCGGCGTAGTATTCATAGAGGATCGGCCCCAGCCATTCGATCATCGCCCGCTTCACCTCCGGCGGGCAGGGCGCGGCGCCGTGGGTGATGCGGCGGATCGAGGAGAGGTCGTACCTGGCGCGCACCTCCTCGGGGAGGGCCAGCATCCGCTGGAACATGATCGGCACGAAGTGGCCGCGGGTGATCTGCTCGTCCTGGATGATCCGCAGCACCTCCTCGGTGTCCCACTTGTCCATCAGCACGGTGGGCACGCCATTGTTCAGCGCCCGGCGGATGTCCCCGGCTAGCGGCGAGGCGTGATAGGCCGGGCCGGTGCAGATGTGCTTGTCGACCGCGCGGTCGTAGGCCGCGTCATAGCCGCCGACCGCCTGGGCGTTCGGCTTGTAGACCCCCTTCGGCCGGCCGGTGGTGCCGGAGCTGTAGAGCATGGTCGAGCCGCGCACCGGATCGGCGAGGTCGTCGGCCGGATAGTCCTCGATCGTCTCGAAGGGCAGGAAGCCGGGCAGGTCGCCGCCGATGGAGACCTTCAACTGCAGTTGCGGACATTGCTCGGCGGCCTCCGCCATGCCGGCCACGCGGGTGTCGGCGAACAGCGCCTTGGCCTCGCAGTTATCGACGACGTAGGCGATCTCCTCCGGCTTCAGGTGCCAGTTGACCGGGGTCATCCGCAAGCCGGCGCGCAGGGCGGCGAAGAGCACATCCGGGAACTCGACCTTGTTGGACGAGACGATGGCGATGGCGTCGCCGGCCTTCAGGCCGTGGTCGCGCATCAGCCGCGCCAGCCGGTTGGCGTTGGCGTTCAGCTCGCCGAAGGTGCGGGTGCGGCCGGTGGCGGCCTCGGTCACCGCTGTACGCTCGGGCCACGCCTGCGCCCAGACGGCGACGCACATGCCGGTGTCCACCGCCGCATCGACGCGGGCTTTCAGGTCCTGGGGGTCGAGCATCGCCGTATCGCCCATTGCGGGGGTCCTCCCGTTCTGACGTCGCCTGCAGCGCCTTCCTTAGGTCAGGCGCCTTCCTTCCACAGCGGCGAGGAGGGCTTCATGGCGCGGATCATGAAGGTGACGCTGGCCACGTCCTTGCCGGTCTGGGCGTCGGCGATGTCGACGTCGTACCAGGCGTTCTCGGTCTTCGGGCTTTCGGTCAGCTTGTGCATGGTCGTGCGGCCCACATAGTCGCGGTCGGCGAAGACCGGTCCGGCCAGGTGACGCACTTCCAGCGCGCCGAACAGGCCGACGTAGGGCGCCTTCGACTTTGCCAGCACGAAGGGGCGGGCCTGGTGCGCCAGGCTGACCACGTTGGCCGGCGAAAGCACGCCCTTCTCGGCGTAGATCGCCAGCTTCTCGGTGATGCGGCTCAGCGTGCCCTCGTAGCGCTCGCGGCTGAGCTTCATGGGGATGTCGGCGGTCGTGTCGCCCACCTGGATGTCGGCGTAGATGCGCAGCGAACCGGCCGCCGCCGGGGTCTGCTCAGCCATGCGCCGGGCGACTTCCGAGCCCTGGTCGCGGGCCTTGGCCGAGGCGGTGCCGACCAGGATCTGCTGGCCGGCGCGGTTGAACATCTGCAGCCGCGCGCGGGGCTCGCCGGGGTGCGTCACGGCCTGCACCTCCTCCTTGTCCACCGTCGCCTGGGTGAAGTGGGTGGAGATGTCGCCGGTCTCGAACCAGGCGGGGCCGTAGAGCTGCAGCAGCATGGGCACGAACTGGTCCATGTGCACCGAGCCGGGCACGGTGCCGCCCTTGAAGCCCAGCCTGGAGGCCACGGCGTCGTTGTGGATGGAGCCTTCGGCGGCCTGGAAGCCGTTGTGGGGGCTGCGGAAATCTCCGGTCAGCCGCTCGGACGCGAGCGTGTCGGTCATTGTATATCCTCCCGTGGACGCCAATTCCGGCCGCGCCCATCATTTTGAAATCGCTCCTATTGAACGCCTCTTTTCGGCTTTCGCAAAGCCCCTGAAGGCCCGCACGGGCGATCGCGGCCGCGCCGGCTTACGTCGCGTCGCCCCCAGGCGCGGACGGTGCGGCGCGCTGGATTCTGTCTTCAAAAGTCGAATGCCGGCGGGCTGCCGGAACCGGATCGCAGGATCGTCTGGCGCTAATCGACGATCGATGCGTAGACCAGCTGCCTCAACTGGCCACGGAGGTCGAAGACGCCGGTCGGCATGAACTGGGTCATGAAGACGCAGGAGAGGTCCTCCTTCTGGTCGACCCAGAAGATCGTCGAGGCCGCGCCGCCCCAGTAGAAGTCGCCCGCGCCCATGCCGCCGGAGGTCGCCTCGTCGAGCACGGTGGCGAAGCCGAGGCCGAAGCCGACGCCCTCGTTGGCGATCTCGGAGTGGGAGCCGATGCCGATCTGGGTAAGGTCCTTGCCGCCCTTCAGGTGGTTGCGCTTCATCAGGTCGATGGTGCGCGATCCCAGGATGCGCGCGCCGTCCAGTTCGCCGCCGCCGCGGAGCATCTCGGTGAAGCGCAGATAGTCGGTGAGCGTGCTGACAAGACCTCCGCCGCCGGAAAAGAAGGCCGGTTCGTTCAGGTAGTCGCTGGTCGCCGGGTCATCGATCAGCAGCAGCGACTTGCCCGGCCCGCGGCAGTAGAAGGCGGTCAGGCGGTCCGCCTTCTCCGGCGTCACCCAGAAGGCGGTGTCGGTCATGCCGAGCGGGCCGAAGATGTGCTCGGCCAGGTATTTGTCGAACCGCTGACCGGAGATGATCTCCACCAGGGCGCCGCAGATGTCGGTGGAGAGCGAATACATCCACTGCT
>JADZBR010000200.1 GCA_020852035.1 Caulobacteraceae bacterium | reverse complement strand
TCGAGCGTCGCCGGGTCGGCGGCCCGCCATTCGGCCAGGCGCGGCGCGTAGGGCCGGTCCGGATAGCCCGGCGCGCCGGTCACCAGGGCGAGCCCGAGCCCGGCGAAGGCCGCGGCGCCGGCGGCCAGCGCCGCGCCACGGCGCGAGGCCGGCCCGCCGGCGGTCCACGGGGCGGGGGCGGCGTCGGCGGCGCGCAGCAGGCGGCGGCCGGCCTCGGCGCGGGTCTGCTCGCGCTCGGTCTCGTCGATCAGGCCTCGGCCAGCGAGCTCATCGATCTCCGCCAGCTGGCGGCGGTGCAGGGCGAGCGCCGGGTCCGGCGCGCCGGCGTCGCGCCCGGCCCGGGCGGCGAGCAACAGCCTCAAAAGGCTCGCGCCGCCCGCCAGGGCTGCGGCGGCCGTCCAGAAGGCGAGGGTGGCGAGGTCGGGCATCGGCGCCTGCCGATAGCCGTTGCGGCGCGCCGCGGGAAGGGCTGG
The DNA here is from genome assembly GCA_020852035.1 of Caulobacteraceae bacterium. GTDB lineage: Bacteria > Pseudomonadota > Alphaproteobacteria > Caulobacterales > Caulobacteraceae > Phenylobacterium. The sequence goes on along the minus strand of JADZBR010000200.1, from coordinate 2,675 downwards.
AGGCGATCGGTCTCGCCGCATCCGGCGATGCGGCGGCCCTAAGGCTGGACATCTTCGCGGAAGCGGTCGATCTGGTGCATCCGCGCATGCAGGATCGTGACGATGCCGATGTCGCCGTTCGACAGTCGCCGCCAATAGATGAAGTGCTGCTGATGACGGAAGACGTAGCCCTCCACACCGAACTCCGCCGGTATGGGCCGGGAGATCGACTGACGCGTCTCGATTCCATCGAAGGCTTCGAACAGCCCGATGATGTAGCGATCCGCCTGATCCGCCCCCCAGCGGTCTCGGGTGTAGCGGTAGATCTCGTCCAGCCGAAGCGACGCCGCGTCCTGGATGCGGACGGCCATCCCGTCAGCCTCGGTTGCGGGCGATGACCTCCGCCGCCGTCAGCGGCTTGTAGGACGACTCGGGCGCGGCGAACGCCTGGCGGAGTTCGGCCTTGAGGCGGTCGAAAGCTTGCGTCTCGACCCGTTCCTTGTCGCGCCGGATCAGGTCGCGGACGTACTCGCTGACATTCTCATAGTCGCCGTCGCTGCCGACGTTCGCCGCCACGAAATCGCTGAGCGGGCCGCTGAGACGCACCGTCATGGTCGTTGTGCGGGTCGCCGGCCGATCCTTGGCGGATGTCTTCATTATAACCAATAATAACTACATGAGCGGCCGGTCGCCAACCCCGTTCAGCCCACCCGCCGGGCCGAAACGATCTTCACCGGAACCTCGAGGATCTCGCCTTTCATCACCCCTTCGCCCTTGGTCGGCGACAGCGGCATGGCGTGAATCTTCTTCACGACGTCCATACCCTCGACCACCCGGCCGAAGGCGGCGAAGCCCTGGTTGTCGCCGGGCTGCTTGGGATCGGCGTCGAGGTAGGGCGCATCGCCCAGCAGGATGAAGAAGTCGGCCCGCGCCGTGCCGGGGGCGAAGCGACCCATCGAGATGGTTCCGTCGAGGTGCTTCAGCCCCGTCTGGGTGGTCGGCTCGTGGGCGATGGGCGGGTACATCCTGGAGACATCGCCCTGCAGGCCGCCCTGCAAGAGGCCGTATTGCGGCGCGCCAGGCGTCTTGGAGGCGCGGAAGAAGACGGCGCCGTCGAACCGCTTGTTGTCGACATAGCGCAGGAAATTCCTGGCGGTGACCGGCGCCTTGGCGGTCTCCAGTTCCAGCACGATGCGGCCCTCGGCGGTCTCGAGCGCCACGCGGGGCAGGGCGGGGACGGGCGCGGCCGCCGAGGCGCTTTCCGGAGCCGGCGTTTGCGCCAGGGCGGGCAGGGCGAGGAGGCCGGCGGCGAGGGCGAGCAGATGTCGACGGGCGAAGGCGTTCATGCCCGCCAGACTAGCGGCCGGGCGCAGGCGCGCAATCGGCAGGTGTCTTGGGTGCGGGAGCAGGATTTGGGCCTGCGACCTTCAGGTCAGACAGTCGAGCGTCTTCTCCAGCGCGGTCTCGGCGGCGCGGGTTTCGGACCAGAGCGCCGGGTCGGCCAGGTCATCCGGGGCGATCTTCTCGGGCCAGGCCTGTTCGACCGTCCGCATCAGCCGCTCCCAGCGGGCGGGGGTGAGCAGGAAGCGCGCGTCGATCCCGGCCATGTCCCTGTCGCTTACCGGCACGCGCAGGCGCAGGCACGCCGGCCCGCCGCCGTTCCGCATGCTCTCGCGCACATCGGCGACGTGGGCGGCGGCGATCGGGGTGTCGGCGGCCAGGACCTGTTCCACGGCGCGCCAGACGGCGGCGTTCTCCCGGGCCTCGGCGGGCAAGATCAGGGCCATCGAGCCGTCCGGCAGGGTCACCAACTGCGAGTTGAAGAGATAGGACGCCACCGCGTCCTCCAGGGTGACGCCCTCGGTCTCGACCACCTCCAGCCCGGGCAGACGCGCTCGCAGGGCGGCGAAGAGGGCCTCGCGCTCGGCGAAAGCCTGCGGATGTGCGAACAGCACCTGTTCGTTGGCCACCGCCACCACGTCGTTGTGAAAGGCGCCGGCCTGGATCGCTTCGGCGGACTGCAACGCGAAGACCGCGTCCGCCCCGCCCAGGCGCACGGCCGCCTGGCTGGCGCGCAGCGACTGGCGCTCAGGATAGCGGCCGCCGCGGTCGGCCGCGCCGTGCACCATCACATTGACACCCCGGGCGCCGTGTCCATCGGCGAGACGCATGTGGTTGGCCGCGCCCTCGTCGCCGAAGTGGCGGGCGTAGGGCAGGGGCGGGTGGACGGCGAAGCGCGTCGGGTCGCGGAACACCTTGCGCAGCAGGACGTAGGTCTGATCGGCCTCGAAACTCCGGTGCAGCATGCCGGCGAGGTTGGCGGTGACCAGGTGCGTGCGGCCGTCGGCGGTGTCCGGGGCGGCGAAGACGGTGGCCGCGTTGGCCCGCCACATGGCGGAGGCCGAGCAGGCCGCGCGGAAGAGCAGCGGGTCGGCTTCGGCGGCGGCGGCCAGCAGCTCGGCGTCGGACCCCTTGAAACCGAGGGGGCGCAGGGCGTCGGCGGCGGGGCGGCGGGGTGGCGGCAGGATCCCCTGCGGCACGCCCAGGTCCATCAAGAGCTTCATCTTCTGAAGCCCCTGCATGGCCGCCGCGCGGGGATAGGCGACCTCGCCGTAATTGGTCTGCGAGGCGACGTTGCCGACCGACAGGCCCGCGTAGTTGTGCGTCGGCCCGATCAGGCCGTCGAAGTTGATCTC
>JADZBR010000199.1 GCA_020852035.1 Caulobacteraceae bacterium | reverse complement strand
GCCGCCAACCACCCGGAATGCTACCTGATCGTCCTGCTGGTCGACGAGCGGCCGGAAGAAGTCACCGACATGCAGCGCACGGTGAAGGGCGAGGTGATCTCCTCGACCTTCGACGAGCCGGCGACGCGCCACGTGGCGGTGGCCGAGATGGTGATCGAGAAGGCCAAGCGCCTGGTCGAGCACAAGCGCGACGTGATCATCCTCCTGGACAACATCACCCGCCTCGGCCGCGCCTACAACGCCACCGTCCCCTCGTCGGGCAAGGTGCTGACCGGCGGGGTCGACGCCAACGCCCTGCAGCGCCCCAAGCGCTTCTTCGGCGCGGCGCGCAACCTCGAGGAAGGCGGCTCGCTGACCATCATCTCGACCGCGCTGATCGACACCGGCAGCCGCATGGACGAAGTGATCTTCGAAGAGTTCAAGGGCACCGGCAACTCGGAAATCGTCCTCGACCGCAAGGTCGCCGACAAGCGCATCTACCCGGCCATCGACATCCTGAAGTCCGGCACCCGCAAGGACGAGCTGATCACCCCGCGCGACGAGCTGACCAAGACCCACGTCCTGCGCCGCATCCTGGCCCCGATGGGCGCCCAGGACGCCATCGAGTTCCTGCTCGACAAGCTGCGTCAGTCGAAGAACAACGCCGACTTCTTCCAGTCGATGAACACCTGAACCGCCGGCTGTTTCACGTGGAACAAAAGTGGCGCCGGTCAGACCGGCCGGCGCTACCGCGTGACTGATGCCGTGCGTCCTTCGAGACGCCCGCTTCACGGGCTCCTCAGGATGACCAGCTCAGCGGAAATCTAGTCATGGTGAGGAGCGGCGAAGCCGCGTCTCGGACCACGCAAGGCCGATCCAGCGCCTAGGGAATCAGCAGGCTCGCCCCGATCGTGGCGCGGGATTCCAGTGCCTCGTGCGCCCGCCGCGCCTCGGCGAGCGGGAAGGTCTGGCCGACCTGGATCTTCACCGCGCCGGAGGCCATGACCTCGAACAGCGCCGCGGCGCTCGCCTCGTACTCCTCCACCGTCGCCACGTAGTCGAACAGCGTCGGCCGGGTGAGGAACAGCGAACCGCCCCGCGACAGCCGGAGCGGCTCCACCGCCGGCGCCGGCCCGGAGGCGTTGCCGTAGCTGATCAGCATGCCGCGTCGCGCCAGGCTCGACAGGCTGCCCTCGAAGGTGGCCGCGCCGACGCCGTCATAGACCACCGGCACGCCCTTGCCGTCGGTGAGCGCACGCACGTCCTTGGCCACATCGGCCTGGCCGTAGAGGATCACGTGGTCGGCGCCGAGATCGCGCGCGACCTCGGCCTTGCCCTCGGAGCCGACCGTGGCGATCACTGTCGCGCCCAGGTGTTTGGCCCATTGGACGAGGATCGAACCGACGCCGCCGGCCGCCGCGTGGATCAGGCAGGTCTGACCCTTCTGCAGCGGGAAGCAGCGGAGCAACAGGAACTCCGCCGTCATTCCCTTCAGCATGGCCGCCGCGGCGGTGCGTGCGTCGATCCCCGCTGGCGGCTTGGCCGCGCGATCGGCCGCGACCACGTGAAACTCGGCGTAGGCGCCCAGCGGCCCCGAGCCGTAGGCGACGGGATCGCCCGGCTGGAAGCGGGTCACGCCCTCCCCCACCGCCTCGACCACGCCGGCGCCCTCCGATCCCAGCCCGCTCGGCAGCTTCACCGGGTAGAGCCCGCCGCGGTGGTAGGTGTCGATGAAGTTGATCCCCACCGCCTGGTTGCGGACCAGCACCTGGCCGGGCCCGGGCGTCGGCCGCTCGACCTCGACCCAGTCCAGCACCTCGGGCCCGCCGGTGCGGGCGAAACGGATCGCGTGCATAAGGCTCATTTCAGGGTCTTCTCGAAGAAGGCGGCGGTGCGGCCGTTGGCCGCCTTGGCGTCGGCGGCGTCATAGTGCTCGCCGCCCACCCGGGCGAAGGCGTGGTCGCGGCCCGGATAGGTGTGGATTTCGATCTGCGGATGGTCTTTCAGGGCCTGCAGGATCAATGCCTGCGCCTCCGGCGGCACGAACCCGTCCTGCTCGGCGATGTGCAGCATCAGCGGGTGGACGATCTGCTCCGCCGCCGCCAGGTGCTTCTCGATGCCGACGCCATAGTAGGCGACGGTGGCGTCGGAGTCCGTCCTTGCCGCGGTGAGGAAGGCGAGCAGCCCGCCCAGGCAATAGCCGACCGCCCCGACCTTGCCGGTGCAGCCGGGATCGGCGCGCACGGCGTCGATGGCCGCAGCGATGTCCTCCACGCCCTTGTCCACGTCGAAGGCGTTGTAGAGCTCGAAGGCTTTTTTCCACTCCGCTTCGGACTGGTCGGTGATGTCTATCCCCGGCTCGATCCGCCAGAAGAGGTCGGGGCAGACCGCCAGATAACCCTGCGCGGCGAGGGCGTCGGCCGTGTCGCGCATCACCTGGTTCACGCCGAAGATCTCCTGGATCACCACGACCGCCGGCGCGGGGGAGGCGGCGGGACGCGCCACATAGGCGCTGAACGTCCCGTCCGGGACCGTCAGGGTGATCGTTTCGCTGGCCATGTTCATTCCATCCCTCAATGGAGTCCGCAAAGGCGACTAGCGCGCCCGCCCGTTTCAGCCTCATAACAAGCTCGTGCGCGAAAGGCCCGCCCGCCCATGAAGATGACCATCGAGATCGACTGCACGCCGCAGGAGGCCCGCGCCTTTCTCGGCCTGCCGGATGTCACCGCCCTCAATGACCACATGGTCGCCGAGATGAAAACGCGGATGGACGCCAACATGGCCCTGCTCTCGCCCGACGAGCTGATGAAGAGCTGGGCGGCCTACGGGGCCGGCGCCCAGGAACAGTTCCGCAAGCTGATGACCGCGGCCGCCGAGGCCAGCCTTGGCGGCGCCAAGCGGGGCGAATGACCGACACCATCTTCGCCCCGGCCACCGCCGCCGGCCGCGCGGCGGTGGCGGTGGTGCGCCTTTCCGGGCCCCGGTCGGGCGAGGTCCTGCGCGCACTGGCCGGCCGCCTGCCCGCTCCGCGCCGCGCGACCCTGCGAACCCTGCGTCACGCCGGCGAGGAGATCGACCGCGCCCTGGTGCTCTGGATGCCGGGGCCCGACAGCTACACCGGCGAAGACTCCGCCGAGTTTCACGTGCACGGCGGCCGCGCGGTGTTGCTGGCTCTGAGCGAAGCCCTGGCCGCCGCCGGCGCGCGGTCGGCCGAGCCGGGAGAGTTCACCCGCCGCGCCTTCGAGGTCGGCAAGCTCGACCTCGCCCAGGCCGAGGCGGTGGCCGATCTCGTCGACGCCGACACCGCCGCGCAACGTCGCCAAGCCCTACTGCAGCTCGACGGCGCCCTCGGCGCGGCCCACGCCGCCTGGCGCGACCTGCTGGTCGAGGCGCTGGCCATGCTGGAAGCGGCCATCGATTTCCCCGACGAAGAGCTCCCCGCCGACGTCGCCGAGCGCACCCGCCCGCCCCTGCGCCGCCTGGCCGCCGGGCTCGGGACCGCCATAGCCGACGCCGGCCGCGGCCGGCAGGTCCGCGAGGGCTTCCGCATCGCCCTGATCGGCGCCCCGAACGCCGGCAAGAGCACCTGGCTCAACGCCCTCGCCGGACGGGACGCGGCGATCGTCACCGACATCCCCGGCACCACACGTGATGTGATCGAGGTCCCGGTGGAATGGGCGGGTTACAAAGTGCTGCTGGCCGACACCGCCGGGGTGCGCGACACCGGCGACCCTGTCGAAGCGGAGGGCGTGCGGCGTGCGGCGGCCTGGGCCGCCTCGGCCGACCTGCGGCTGTGGATCTCGGACCTGAGCGCCGCGCCCGCCGGCGAAGACGCCGCCGAGCGGCTGGTGCGGGCGGGCGATCTGCGCCTCCTGAACAAATCCGACCTGGGCGCGCCGATCCCGGCGCCTGGCCCATCGGAGGTTCGGTCCCGCGTGACGAGCGCGCGCGATCCCGCCGAGGTCGACGAGGTGCGCGCGCTGCTCACCGAGCAGATCGTGGCCAGCGCCGCCGGCGCGTTCCCGGCCGGCACCCGTGGGCGGCACGTCGAGGCGCTCCAGGCCGCCCTCTCCCACGTGGAACGCGCGCTCGCGGAACTGGAGCCCGAACTGGCCGCCGAGGACGTTCGGCTGGCCGTGCGCGCGCTGGACAGCATCGCCGGCCGCATCGGCGCCGACGAGGTGCTGGGCCGGGTTTTCGCCACCTTCTGCATCGGCAAGTGATGTTTCACGTGAAACATCGGGGGCGCGGGACGATCCGCCGCTCGCCCCGCGAGGCCTTCGCACGTATATAGCCGCCCATGTCCGGGACCTGGCCCGAAACTTGGGACGTCATTGTCATCGGCGGCGGTCACGCCGGCTGCGAGGCCGCGGCGGCGTCCGCGCGCGCCGGCGCGCGCACCCTGCTGCTCACTCACAAGCTCGAGACCATCGGCGAGATGTCGTGCAATCCCGCCATCGGGGGACTGGGCAAGGGCCACCTGGTGCGCGAGATCGACGCCCTTGACGGCTTGATGGGCCGCCTCGCCGACATCGGCGGCATCCAGTTCCGCCTGCTCAACCGCTCCAAGGGCGCCGCCGTGCGCGGCCCCCGCGCCCAGATCGACCGCCGGCTTTACCGTGAGGCCATGCAGGCCGAACTGGCCGGTACGTCCGGTCTGACTGTCCGGGCGGCCGCAGTGGAAGACCTGCTGGTCGAGGCCGGCCGCGTCGCTGGTGTGGCCACGGCCGCCGGCGAGACCTGCCGCGCCGGCCGCGTGGTGCTGACCACCGGCACCTTCCTGAATGGCGTCATCCATCGTGGCGAAGAGCGCACCCCCGCCGGCCGCGCGGGCGACGCTCCGGCGCTCGGCCTCTCCGAGCGGCTCTACGGCCTTGGCCTGGTCATGGGCCGGCTCAAGACCGGCACCCCCGCCCGCCTCGACGGCCGGACCATCGCCTGGGATGTGCTGGAGATGCAGGCGGGAGACGAGTCGCCCGCGCCCTTCTCCTTCCTGACCCCCGCCATCGACCGCGCGCAGATCGCCTGCGGCGTCACCTATACCAACGAGGCCACCCACCGGATCATCGCCGAACGCCTCGGCGAATCGGCGGTCTACGGCGGCCGGGCGACCGGCGTCGGCCCGCGCTACTGCCCCTCCATCGAGGACAAGATCGTGCGGTTCGCCGACCGCACCAGCCACCAGATCTTCCTGGAGCCCGAGGGCCTGGACGACGACACGTTATATCCGAACGTGATCTCCACCTCGGTCTCCGAAGAGACCCAGCTGGAGTTCTTGCGCACCATCAAGGGGTTGGAGCGGGTCGAGGTCCGCCGCTTCGGCTACGCCATCGAGTACGACTATGTCGACCCGCGCGAGCTCTCGCCGGCCCTGGAGGTCAAACGCCTGCCCGGGCTCTACCTGGCCGGTCAGATCAACGGCACCACCGGCTATGAGGAAGCCGCCGCCCAGGGGCTGGTCGCCGGCCTCAACGCCGCCCGGGCGGCGGGCGGCGCCGACCCGGCGGTGTTCGGGCGCGACGAGGCCTACATCGGCGTGATGATCGACGATCTGGTCACCCGCGGGGTGAGCGAGCCCTACCGCATGTTCACCAGCCGGGCGGAGTTCCGTCTCACCCTGCGCGCCGACAACGCCGACCAGCGCCTGACCGACCGGGGGATTGCTCTCGGCGTCGTCAGTTCCGACCGCGCGGCCGCCTGGGCCGACAAGCGCGAGCGTCTGGCCGCCGCCCGCGCCCGCGCCGCCGCCCTCACCCTCACCCCAGCGGAGGCCGCCCGCGCCGGCCTGCCGGTGAAAGCCGACGGCGTGCGCCGCGACGTGGCCGCCCTGCTCGCCTATCCCACGATCGACTTCGCCGCCCTGACGCGGGTCTGGCCGGAGCTCGCCCACTGGGACGCCGACGTCCGTGAACAGGTGGAGATCGACGCGGCCTACGCGGGCTACCTCGACCGCCAGGCCGCCGACGTCGCAGCGTTCCGTCGCGACGAGGACCTCGCCCTCCCCGCCGATCTCGACTACGCCGCGGTCGGCGGGCTTTCCAACGAGGTGCGCGGCAAGCTCGCCGCCGTGCGTCCCTTGACCCTCGGCCAGGCCGCCCGCATCGAGGGCGTCACTCCCGGCGCGCTCACAGCATTGCTCGCCCGTGCCCGCCGCGCCCGCGCCGCCTGACCGGTTGCGCGCCGACGCCGCGCCCGTGGTGGAGAGCGCCGCCGACTTCGCCGCTGCGGCGAACGCCGGGTCGGCGCAGATGGCCGACCTTGCGGCCTATCTGGAGAAGCTCACCGCCGCCAACCGGGTGATGAACCTGGTCGGACCGGCCACGCTGGACATCTTCTGGTCGCGCCACGCCTGGGATTCCGCCCAGCTCCTCGACCTCGCCCCCGAGGCGCGCACCTGGGCCGACCTCGGCGCCGGCGCCGGCCTGCCCGGCGTGGTGCTGGCGATCCTGCTGAAGGGCCGGCCCGGCGCCCACGTCCACCTGATCGACTCCATGACCAAGCGCTGCCGGTTCCTCAGCGAGGTGGTGGGCGCCCTGGATCTGCCCGCCACGGTCCATAACGCCCGCGCCGAAGACCTTGATCTGAAGGTCGAGATCGTCACCGCCCGCGCTTGCGCCCCGCTCCCCAAACTGCTTGGCTTCGCGCGGCCCTATCTGGCGCGTGGCGCCCGGGGGCTGTTCCTGAAGGGACAAGATGTTGAGGCGGAAATCGCTGAAGCTGCTAGATTTGGGGCCAAGGGCCTGCGCCTCGCGCCGAGTCGCAGCGACCCGCGAGGCCGTATCGTGATTGTCGAGCCCGCCCGCCATGCCCGCTGAGAAACCCGTCCGCGTCCTCTCCGTCGCCAACCAGAAGGGCGGCGTCGGCAAGACCACCACCGCCATCAACCTCGGCACGGCCCTCGCCGCCGTCGGCGAGCGGGTGCTGCTGATCGACGCCGACCCGCAGGGCAACGCCTCCACCGGCCTCGGCATCGGCCGCCACTTGCGCCGCAAGACGGTCTACGACGTGCTGACCGGCGACTGCCGCCTGGACGAGGCGATCGTCGAGACCAGCCTGCCGGGCCTGCACCTTTCCCCCGGCGACGCCGACCTCTCGGGCGTCGAGCTGGAGATCGGCCAGCAACCGCGCCGGTCGTTCAAGCTGCGCGACGCCCTCGCCCCGTTCCGCGCCTCGGGCCGGTACAACTACGTGCTGATCGACTGCCCGCCGTCGCTGAACCTGCTCACCGTCAATGCGATGGCCGCGTCCGATGCGGTGATCGTGCCGCTGCAATGCGAGTTCTTCGCCCTCGAGGGTCTCTCGCAGCTGATGCGCACGGTCGACCTGGTGCGCGGCAGCCTCAATCCGACGCTGGAGATCCAGGGCGTGGTGCTGACCATGTACGACCGGCGCAACAGCCTTTCCGAGCATGTGGCGCGGGACGTCCGGTCGCACTTCGGCGAGACGGTCTATTCCACGGTCATCCCGCGCAATGTGCGGGTTTCCGAGGCGCCTTCCTTCGGCAAGCCGGCGCTCGTCTATGACCTCAAATGCGCCGGCTCGCAGGCCTACCTCAAGCTGGCCCGCGAGGTGGTGGCGCGCGAACGGGCGAGGCTGGCGGCATGAGTGAGACCGAACACCGGCGTGGGCTCGGCCGCGGCCTTTCCGCCCTGCTCGGCGAGATCGACCCGCCGCGCAGCCCCGCCGCCGATCCCCCCGGCCGCCGCGAGACGCCGATCGAGCTGATCAAGGCCAACCCCGACCAGCCGCGCCGCCGCTTCGTCGACGCCGACATGGACGAACTGGTCGCCTCCATCCAGGAGAAGGGCGTCCTGCAGCCGATCCTGGTGCGTCCCGACCCGGCCGGCGGCCCGGGCTTCGAGATCGTCGCCGGCGAGCGCCGCTGGCGGGCGGCGCAGCGCGCGGGCCTGCTCAGCCTGCCGACGGTGATCCGCGAGCTCACCGACCAGCAGGTGCTGGAGATCGGCATCGTCGAGAATGTGCAGCGGGCCGATCTGTCGCCGCTGGAAGAGGCGATGGGCTACCGCGCCCTGATGGAGCGCTTCGGCCGCACCCAGGAGGCCATCGCCCAGACCGTCGGCAAGAGCCGCAGCCATGTGGCCAACACCATGCGCCTGCTCAGCCTGCCGGAGGCGGTGCAGGCCCACCTCGCCGAAGGCCGCCTCACCGCCGGCCACGCCCGCGCCATCGCCACCGCGCCGGACCCAGCCGCCCTGGCGCAGGACGTGGTGGCCCGCGGCCTTTCGGTGCGCCAGGCCGAAGCCCTGGCGCGTCGCGGCCCGCCGGCGGCGAAGCCTTCGAAACCGTCCGCTCCGGTCAACAAGGATACCGACACGCGCGCCCTCGAGGAGGACCTCGCCGAAGTGCTCGGCCTCAAGGTCGACATCATCGATCGCGGCGGTCGCGGCGAGCTTCGACTGGAGTATGAGACACTGGAACAGCTCGACGACCTGTGCCGTCGGCTCACACAGGTTCCGCGATAAGACTGGACGGTCTTGATTTAAGAGTTGAAGTGCGGGCTGAAGCGTTGTGCGTCCTCACGGGTCTGGCTTCGCCAGCCAGGGCGGGCTCCTGAGGATGACTAAGTCCGCACAATCCTAGTCATGGTGAGGAGCGCGAAGCGCGTCTCGAACCATGCACGACCTACCCGAAGCGCAGTCCTAGAGTCCCAGCCGCCTTGCCCGGCTCGCGATCTGCATGGCCAGCCGCTCGGCGATCAGCCAGTCCGGCGCGCCGGTCTGCTTGCAGGCGCGGTCCGCGCCCAGCACCTCCGGCTGGATGACGTCGAGCTCGGCCAGCGACCAGCCGCGCGCCTGGCGCAGGAATTCCCGCTCCTGTTTCCAGAAGACGCCGGAGCTCTTGGCCGCCTCCTGCAGCCCCGCGCCGTTCGCCGCCAGGGTCAGGGTGCGGCGCAGGCGGCCCAGATACATGCCGATGGCCCGCACGGCCGTCGGCCCCTGCTCGCCCTCGGCGGCGGCCCGGCGCAGGCCCGCGCGGGCGGCGGCCAGCCGCGCGCCGAAGGCGTCGGCGGCGGCTTCCGAGAGCGAGGCTTCCGGCTCCACGCCGAGAAAGTCGTCGAGGTCGCGGGCGGTCGCCACCGCGCCGCCGCCCGGGCCGAGGTAGAGCGCCAGCCGCTCGATCTCCCGGCGGGCGACGCCGCGATCCTTCGGCAGGCGGGCGGTGAACGCGGCCAGGGCGTCGGTTTCGATCCCCACCCCGTCGCGCGCCAGGCTTTCGCGCACCATCCGGGCGATGTCGCCGGTCTCGTCCTCGTAGCAGGGGATCACGGCCGCCGCTTGCGCCTTCTCCGCCGCCTTGCGCAGCGCCGAGCCGGCCGCGAGGTTGCCGGCCTCGACCAGGAAGAAGGCGTGCGGATTCAGCCGCCCGTCGAGATGCGCCCCCAGCGCCTCGGCGGCGATGCGTTCCGGGCCGACCTTCTCGCCGAGCCTCAGGCGCACCAGCCGGCGCCCGCCGCCCATCGACTGGGCCGAAAGCTCGCCCTCCAGCCGCGCGCCGTCCCCGTCGATGTCGGTCTCGGTGAGCTGGCTGACGTCGAAGGGGTCGTCCGGCCGGTCGGTCACGGCGCCCGCCAGCTGCTGACCGCGCTCGCGCACCACGCCGGTGTCGCGGCCGTAGATCAGCGCCGCGCGCACCTCGGACCCGGGCGCCTTCAGGAAGCGCTCGATGTCGGGGCGGGACTTGATGATCACGAGGTCAGCGGCGCTGGGCGAACCAGGCGGCGAGCTCCAGCTGCAGGCGCCGGGCGGTCTCGGCGGCGGCCCGCTCCTGGCTGTCCTGCTGGGCGGCGATGGAGGCGTAGGGCTGGTCGGCCGAGTCGTAGGTCACCGTCGAGGCGGCCGTGCCGGACTTCACCACCGCGCCGGTGGCCAGCTCTGTGAGCTTGTAGTTGGCCGTCAAGGTCATTTCATAGCGGGTGGCCACGTTGTCGACGCGCAGGCCGCGGGGGATGCGTGTTTCGCCGAGCGTCAGGTCCATGCGGTAGGCGGGCGGCGTGCCGGGGCGAACCGCGAAGGCGTCGTCCAGGCTCTCGCGGATCAGGTGGCCGGAGCGGCCCTCCGGCGCCACCACCTCGATCGCGGCCAGGTTCTGCGCCACCCCGAGGTCGCCGTAGAGCGGCTGGAAGCCGCAACCGGCGACCGCCGCCGAGGCGGCCAAGGCGAGCGCGAGGGCGGCGAGGCGGCGCACGCGCCTCACCCGGCCACGATGTTGACGATGCGGTCGGGCACGACGATCACCTTGCGGACGGTCAGGCCCTCAAGGCGCCCACCCTGGGCCGCTTCGTCAAGCACCATCTTCTCGACCTCGGCCGGGGGCGTGCCGGCGGCGACGCGGATCTCCCAGCGCTTCT
>JADZBR010000198.1 GCA_020852035.1 Caulobacteraceae bacterium | reverse complement strand
GAAGCCGCGCCAGTCGACCTATGTGAAGCTGACGGCCAACTAGGCGGCCTGCTTGAGGCCGTCGCCGCGTACGAACAGAAGCCCGACAAAGCCGGCCGCCAGCAGCAGGATGATCATCGCAAAGCCTCCCTGCTGGGTCTTGAAGACCTGGGTGCCGAGGTTCACCAGGAACGACCCCAGCCAGACCGTGGCCGTCCCCGACAAGGCGTAGACCCCGAAAAAGGCCCCCGTCTGCGAAGGCGGCGTCAGGCGGGTCAGCAGGGTGCGGCTGGAGGCGTAGTGGGCGGTGATGAAGACCGCATTCACGAACCCGATCAGCAGGAAGATCACCTCCGGCAGGGTGCGGAACACCGGCCCGTCCCAGATCGCCGCGTGGGCGTCCGCGTTCCAGCTCCAGAAGTAGAGGATGCGGTCCGGCGCCATGCCGAGGAAGCCGATGATCCCCAGGAGCGACATGCCGATCTCGATCTGCACCGCGCGCTTGGGCCCGAAGCCGGCGTCCAGCCAGCGGCCGACGAAGCCGCCGAGGGTGGCCAGCACGCTGAGCGACACGCCGTAGGCCAGCATCTCCAGCGCCCCCCAGCCCATCACCCCGGTGGCGTAGATGCCGGCGTAGATCAGGATGGCGGTCATGCCATCGACGTAGAACATCCGCGCCACCAGGAAGATCGCCGCGTCCCGGTAGTGGCGCATGTTGGCGACCATGCCCCAAAGGCTCTTCGCGCCGTCGCCGAGCGCCTTCAGGAAGGGAACGCCGCTCTTCGGTGCATCCGGCGTGAACAGGAACAGCGGCAGGGCGCCGATGGCGAAGATCGCCGCCGCCATCGGGGCGACGATGCGCTCGTGCTCGTGGGTGGCGACATCCAGGCCGAACAGCGGCGCGGACGGCACCCAGCCCCAGTCGACATTGCCCGGCAGGGCGAAGGCCCAGGCGGTGAAGGCGAGCGCGGCCACCGAGAAGGCGTTGCCGAGCGCGAGCGCCAGGCCCGAGGCTTTGTGCGCGCCGGAAAGGCCGGCCGCGCGGACCAGGAGCGAGTTGTGCAGCACTTCGGTGTAGGTGAAGAGCACGCCGATGATCAGGGTCAGCAGCATGACCATGCTCACCGACAGGCCCGAGCCGTCGGGTCTGGCCCACCACAGCGCCCAGATCATCGGCAGCATCAGCGCCACCGCGAGCCCGAGCCAGGTCTTGCGGCGGCCGAGCTGGTCGATGGAGGCGCCGAGGAAGGGCGCGGTCGCCATGACGATCCAGCCGGCGTACTGGCTCCAGCGCGAGACGATCTCCTGGCCCTTCACCGGGTCGCCGACCATGGTCGCGGCGACGTAGGGCATGAAGATGTAGATGGTGATGAGGATGACATAGGGGTTGCGCGCGCCCTCGAACAGCGACCAGGCCACGCCCCCCTTCCCCAGCCGCCCGTCGCCGACATGTTCCGAGATCGCCGGCGCATCGACCACGGCGGCGGGGCCGTGGGCCTCCGGGGCGGACGGATCGGACACTGGACACCCTCCCGACGCGCGTCTTCGGCGCTTGGCGTCAAGGCTTAGCGCCGCCACGGGAATTGTCACTCAGCTTCCGCCTCCGCTCGCCGCGACGGAGCTTCGCGGCCCCGCGTGACGAACGCCGGGATTTGCGGCAAACTGCGGCCGTCCGCGTCGCAGCGGAGGAGCATCATGTCTGAGCTTGCCTTCGAGGCCCGGGCCTAGCCGACCGGCGACCTCGTTTCCCCACGGCTGAACGGCCCGAAACCGCCCGCGCGCGACCTGCGTCGGCGCGCGATGTCATGCCTCGTGATTTCGGACCACGCCTTGAACATCTCCAAACCGCAGCAAAGGACGCTGCATGCGCTCGCCCAGGGCGGCGTGATCGTGCTCGAACGCGACGCGCGCGGCGCCATCGTCGCCGTCGAATGCCTGACCCGCGACGGCTGGACGCTGTCGGACTGCGACCTTTCCGTCTTCAAGAGCCTGAAGGCCAAACGCATGATCGCCAGCCAGAACGGCCAGCCCTACCGCATCACCCGCGAGGGGCTGGTCAACCTGCGCGCCCAACTCGACAACCGGGTGTCGGCCAAGCGCTGGTAGGCCTTGCGTCCTTCGAGACGCCCGCTTCGCAGGCTCCTCAGGACGACTGAATCTGTAGAGGCCGCCCGCGGCAATCATGGTCAGCAGCGGCGAAGCCGCGTCTCGAGCCAAGCACGGCCGATCAGCCGAACTTCAGGAAGTGGACGCGCGCGGCGCCGTAGTCGCGGGCGTCCAGCGACTCGAAGCCGGCGACGGCGGGGGCGGCTTCGGCCGTCCCCTTCTCCAGCACCGCCAGCGCCCCGGCCGTCAGCCAGCCGCCTTCGGCGAGCCGGGCCAGCGCCGCCTCGCCCAGCCCCTTGCCGTAGGGCGGGTCGAGGAAGGCGATGTCGAAGGGCGGCCCGTCGCTCATCGGCTTGACGCCAAGGTCGGTGGCGTCGCGGCGGTGCACACGGGTGGCCCCGAAAAGGCCCATCGCCTCGACGTTCTCGCGGATGGCGCCCCGCGCCGCCGTATCGGTCTCGACGAAGAGGCAGAAGGCCGCCCCGCGCGACAGCGCCTCGAAGCCCAGGGCGCCGGAACCGGCGAAGAGGTCGATCACCCGCAGGTCCGACAAGCCGGGCGACCAGGGCGCATGCTCCAGGATGTTGAACACCGCCTGGCGCGCGCGGTCTGAAGTCGGGCGCGTGCCCTGCCCCTCCGGCGCGACGATCGCTTTCCCGCGGAACCGGCCGGACACGATTCGCATGCTTGCTCCCCGGGTGGCGCGGCCCCTAGGCTGGCGGCCGATGGGGGACCCCAAGTGAACGCCGCCGATCTGCCCGGCCTTTTGCAGGCATCGCCCCTGGTGGGCAACATCCAGCCGGACGAGAAGAGCCCCTGGCGCGCGCCGCTCGGCGCCCTCCTGGGCGTGGTTGCCGGCGCGGCGGCGGCGATGATCGCCGCGGCGATCGTCGTCGGCCTCTACGCCATCCTGGCGGCCACGGCCGGCCAGAACCCCGAGCAGGCGCTCAACGCGCTGATGGAATCCACCGCCGCCACCGTCACCTTCGGCGTCGCCATCGCCGCGGTGGCGACCATCGCGGCGGCCAACGCCGCGCTCGGCTACACCCTGGCCGCGCTCGCCGGGCTGATGGTGCGCCAGAGGCTGAAGACCTACATCACCGCCGCGGCGCGGTTCCGCTGGCGGCATCTGGTGATCAGCATGGCGCTGACGCCGCTGGTCTTCGCCCCGCTCGCCTTCGCCGCCCTGGCCCTGGGCCTCGACATCGGCGCCGACCCGCGCGGCCCGCCGCTGCTGGCGCTGACCGATGGCGTCTCCCAGCAGCTGACCTATTTCGCCCTCTGCACGGCGCTGCTGCTGCTCGCCGCCTCGGTGGAGGAGGTGGTGTTCCGCGGCTGGATGCTGCGCCAGCTCACCGCCTGGATCGGGCGGCCGTGGATCGCCGCGCTCATCGCCTCGGTGCTCTTCGCCGCCATCCACTTCCCGCAGGACGCCACCGGCTGGGCGGCGCTGGCGCTGATGGGGCTGTCGTTCTCCTACATGGCGCTCAGGCTGGGCGGGGTGGAGTTCGCCATCGGCGCCCACGCGGCGCACAACGCGATGATCATCCTGTTCCTGCAGCCGATGAGTTTCGACGCCGCCTATCCCGAGGTGCGGTTGGGGGACTTCCTGTTCACTGTCGTCATGTGCGCCGGCTACGTCGCCATCGCCGAGAGCCTGGCGCGGCGCGACCCGCTGGCGAGGCCGGCCAAAGAGACGCCCTGAGGCGAGGTCACCCGCGTTTTGGGCCGCCTCCCGGGCGCGGCCCCTTCGGACGGGCGTCGCTCGCTCGGGTCGCGGATGACGCCGGCGCACGCTTGGACGGCTTCGCGCGCCGGGCCGCCGCCGGCGGCGAGCCAGATCGCCTGGGCTTGGGCTTGGCCCAGCCGGGCTTGTAGGTCTTCTTCTCGCGGCCTTCCCCGGCCTCGCCCGGGGCGCTGCGCGGTTGCGGCGCTCGACGGTCAGCGCGGGCCTCGGCCTCGACGCCGGCGCGGCTGACCGGGGCGGGAACGGCCGGCTTCCACTGGGCGCGCTCGCCTTTGGGCAAGTTGGCCGGGTCGATGAACTCGGCCAGCTGCTCGCGGATCACGCGAGGACCCACCTCTTCCACCCCGCCGATCCCCAGCGTGCCGAGCGCGAAAGGGCCGTAGGAGAGGCGGATCAGGCGGTTCACCTTCAGGCCGACCGATTCCAGCACCCGGCGCACCTCGCGGTTCTTGCCTTCGCTCAGGGTGACGGTGATCCAGAGGTTGGCGCCCTGCGGCCCCTCCTTGGCCTTGTCGATCTTCGCCTCGATGGGGCCGTAGCGGACGCCCTCGACGGTGCAGCCGTCCTTCAGCTTGTCCAGCCGCTCCTGGGTGATGCGACCCCGCGCGCGGGCGCGGTAGCGGCGGGCGAGACCCGTGGTCGGCAACTCCAGGGCGCGGGCCAGTTCGCCGTCGTTGGTGAGGAGGAGCAGGCCCTCGGTGTTGAAGTCGAGCCGGCCGATGGAGATCAGGCGCGGCAGGCCCGGGGGCAGGTGCTGGAAGACGGTGGGGCGCCCCTGCGGGTCCGAATGGCTGGTCAGAAGCCCGACCGGCTTGTGGTAGCGGAACAATCGCGTCGGCTCGGCCTCGCCCACAACCTCGCCGTCGAGGGTGACGATGTCGCCGGGCGCCACCTTCACCGCCGGGGTGGCCAGGGTCCGGCCGTTGATCGCCACGCGGCCGGCCTCGATCAGCCGCTCCACCTCGCGGCGGGAGGCGACGCCGGCGCGGGCGAGCACCTTGGCGATGCGTTCGCCTTCGCCGTGGGCGCCTTGACCTCGGTCGGCTTCGTCGGATGCTAGCGGATCATGGACCATGACGAGCCGACCATGCGCATCGCCCTCGCCGCCGCGCAAGACGCCGCCGCGCGCGGCGAGACGCCGGTGGGCGCCGTGGTGGTCGATGCCGCGTCCGGCGAGGTGATCGCCGTCGCCGGCAACAGCCCGATCTCGCTCTCCGATCCCACCGCCCACGCCGAGGTGCTGGCGCTGCGCGCGGCGGCGGCCAGGCTCGGCAACTACCGGCTGACGGATCTGACCCTGGTGGTGACGCTAGAGCCCTGCGCCATGTGCGCCGGGGCGATCAGTCACGCGCGGATCGGGCGGGTGGTGTTCGGCGCCGACGACCCCAAGGGCGGCGGCGTCTTCCACGGCGCCAGGGTGTTCGACCAGCCGACCTGCCACTGGCGGCCGAGCGTCACCGGCGGCGTGCTTGCCGATGAGAGTTCGGCCATGCTGAAGTCCTTCTTCCGCGCCCGGCGCGGGAAGGAGAAGACCGCATGACGGCGGCGATCGTCGCGCTCGGGATGCTGCTGTCCACGCCGGCGCCGGCCGACGTCGACCTCTCGTGGATCGCCGGCGACTGGCGTCTCTGCGAGCCGGACCGGGTGATCGAGGAGCGCTGGATGGGACCGCGCGGCGACCTCTTCGTCGGCGCCAACCACAGCTTCGAGAAAGGGCGCGCCAGCTTCGAGTTCATGCGCATCGCCCGGGACAAGGACGGCTGGGCCTATCTCGCCAGCCCCGGCGGGCGCTCGCCGCCGACCGTGTTCCGGCTCATCGACGCGCGCGGGACCAGCGCCGTCTTCGCCAACCCCGACCACGACTTCCCCAAGCGCGTCGCCTACGCCCGCGAAGGGGATGCGCTGACCGCCCGTATCGAGGGTCCGGTGAACGGCAAGCCGGTGGAGATGGTCTGGCGGTTCGAGAAAGGCGACGCTTCCGGCTGCTGAGGCGCTTGCCCCGCCGGCCCGGCCGCCGGATGATGGCCGCCTTTCAAGGAAACCATAAGGAAGGAAACGCCAATGCCAGGATTGCTCGACGGCAAGGTCGCCATCATCACCGGGGCCGGCAACGGCCTGGGCGAGGCCTACGCCAAGCTGTTCGCCGCCGAGGGCGCGGCGGTGGTGGTCAACGACCTGGGCGGCCCGCGCGACGGCTCGGGCGCGGACAAGACCGCGGCGCAGAACGTGGTCGATGCGATCACCGCGGCCGGCGGCCGGGCGGTGGCCAACGGCGACGACGTCTCGACGATGGCCGGCGGCGAAAACATCTTCAAGACCGCCATGGACGCCTTCGGCCAGGTGGACATCCTGGTCAACAACGCCGGCATCCTGCGCGACAAGAGCTTCGCCAACACCTCCGAGCAGGACTGGGACCTGGTGGTGAAGGTGCACCTGAAGGGCACCTACTGCGTCACCATGCCGGTCTGGAAGCACATGAAGGAGTCAGGCCGCGGCGGCATGATCCTGATGACCTCCTCGACCTCGGGCCTCTACGGCAACTTCGGCCAGTCGAACTACGGCGCGGCCAAGGCGGGCATCTACGGCTTCATGCGCGTGCTCTCGATCGAGGGGCGCAAGTACAACATCCGCGTCATGGGCCTGGCGCCGGGCGCCTACACCCGCATGACCTCCGACCTGCCAGGCCGCAAGGGCCAAGAGCCGGACCCCCTGAGCCTGCCGGAGAACGTGGCGCCGGGCGTGCTCTACATGTGCTCGGACCTGGCGGCGGACCATTCCGGCAAGGTGCTGGGCGTCTCCTCGCGCGGCGTGCGCGAGATCAAGATGCTGCAGACCAAGGGCTTCCAGCCGGGGCGGCCCTACACCGCTCGGGAAGTCGCCGACCACGCGTCGGAGGTGTTCTTCCCCTCCAAGGAGCGTGAACTGACGGCGGCCAGCGCCTGACGATCCGACGGCGCGGCTCCCGGGGGGCCGCGCCGCTCTAGCCGAACGCCGCCAACCGCTCGTCGAGCCGCTCGCGCACCGCCGGCCACTCGTCGTCGAGAATCGAGAGGAAGACGGTGTCGCGCACCCGGCCGGTCCAGGTGATGCGGTCGCGGCGCAGGATGCCCTCCTGCGTGGCGCCGAGCTTCAGCACAGCGGCGCGGCTGCGGGCGTTGATGGCGTCAATCTTGAACCAGACACGCATGGCGCCGGCCTCGAAGGCATGGGCGAGCAGCAGGCGCTTGCACTCGGGGTTCACCGGCCCGCCGCGCACCGAGGGGGCGTAGTAGGTGCCGCCGATCTCCACCGAGCGGTTCTCGGCGCTGGGGGTGATGTAGCAGGTCATGCCGCGGCAGGCGCCGTCCACCACCACGGCGAAGGGGATCAGCGTCCCGGCGTCGCGGTCGCGGGCCATCCGCGCCCAGCCGGCGTCGAAGGCTTCGCCGAGCATCGAGTAGGGGTAAAGGTTGTTCCAGGTGTCCGGGTCAGCGGCGCAGGCGGCGCGCAGGCCAGCCTTGTGAGGCTCGGCGAGCGGTTCGAGGCGCACGTGGCGGCCTTCAAGCAAGACGGTCGGATCGAGCTGCATCACGCTCCCCAGAAGAGCCGCGCGGCCTGGACGAGGTAGGTCGCGCCGATGGCGGTGAATATCCAGCGGCGCCACTTGCGGAAACCCTCGTCGCTGAAGCGGTCGAGCACGCGCCCGCCGAGGGTCGCCCCGGCGACGGCCAGCACGGCGGCGCCCACGATCAGCGGCCAGGGCGCGGCGGCCGCGTCGCCGCCGAGGATCGCACCGCCGTAGACCACGATCTTGGCCAGGTGCCCGAAGATCTGCAGCGAAGCCTTGGTGGCGACCATCTGGTGGCGGGTGAGCTTGCCCTGGGTCAGGAAGAGATCGGTCAGCGGGCCGGAGATGCCGGTGACCAGGCTCACCGCTGTGGAGACGAAGCCGGCGGCCAGCGAGTGCGACGGCTTGGTCGGGTCGAGCCCGACCCAGCGCTCCGGCAGCCAGATGGTGATCGGCAGCAGGCCGAGCCCCAGGAACACAACCGCCTTCGACGGCGTGGCGACCACCGCGCCGAAGACGGCCGTGGCCACGAGGGCGCCGATGCCGAAGACGCCGGTCGTGCGCCAGCGCACGTGGCCGATGTGCAGCGCCACGCGGGCGGCGTTGGAGGTCACCTGGGTGATGCCGTGCACCGACATGGCGGCGGCGACCGGCAGGGCGAAGGTGAGCACCCCCATCAGCAGGAGGCCGCCGGCCATGCCGAAGGCGCCGGAGATCACGGCCGTGACGAAGACGGCGCCGAGGACGGCGGCGACCGACCCGGCGGTCACGCGCCGCCGAAATAGAGCTGGGCGGCCTGCGCCAGGTAGACCACGCCCACGGCGGTGACGATCCAGCGGGTCCAGCGCTTGAAGTTGACGTCGCTCATCCGGTCGAGGATGCGGCCGCCGACCACCGTGCCCAGCATCGAGAGCGGCACAGCGAAGAGGAATAGCCACCAGGGCGGAAAATCGTCGGTATGGCTGGCCAGCAGCGGCGCGCCATAGACCACGACCTTGGCCAGGTGCGCGAACACCTGTGTGGCGGCCTTGGTGGCGACGATCTGGTGGCGGGTCAGCACGGTGCGCACGAAGAAGACGTCGAGCAGCGGGCCGGCGACGCCCGCCACCAGGTTAAGCCCGGTCACCAGGAAGCCGGAGACCAGGGCTTGAGGCGCCTTCGATGCGTCAAGCTGCAGCCAGCGGGTCGGCAGCCATAGCAGGCCGGGCACCAGGCCCATCAAGAGGTAGAGCAGCGGCTTGGAGGGCGCGAAGGCGAGCACCGACACCAGGGCGCCGGCGGCGAAGGAGGCGATGGCGTAGAGCCCGACGATGCGCCAACTGACGTGCCGGCGGTGCAGTACCGCGCGCCAGCCGTTGGCGACCAGCTGCAGAAGGCCGTGGGTGACGAACGCCGCCGAGACCGGCAGCACCAGCGCCAGGCAGCCCATCAGCACCAGCCCGCCGGCCATGCCGAACACGCCCGAGAGGGTGGCGGTGACGAAGGCGGCGGCGATGATGAAGGCGGCGGCGAGCCCGCTCATGCCAGCCGCAGGTAGGAGAAGGTCGTTCCGCAGAGCTCGCCGTTCGGGAGCAGGGCGTAGGCGGGAATCTCACCGACCCTGGTCCAGCCGCAACGCTCGTAGAGCCGGGCGGCTGTCGCGTCGGCGGTGTCGAGCACGCCGACGGTTCGGCCTTGCGCCAGGGCGGCGGCCTCGGCCGCGCGCATCAGGGCCTCGCCGATCCCCTGGCGGCGGGCGCGGCGATCCACCTGCATCTTGGCGATGTCGAAGCGGTGCGGCTGATTGGGCATGGCGGCGGGGATCATCTGCACCGTGCCGAGGAGACCCGTCTCGTCCTCCGCGACCAGGACGACGCGTCCATCGCTCGCCGCGGCGCCGGCGACCGCGCGCCAGAAGCCTGCCGCCTCCGCCGCGGTCATTCCGTCCATGAAGCCGATGGAGGCGCCGCCCGCGACGCAATCGAGCAGAAGGTCAGCCAAGGCTGGCGCGGCTGTCTCCACCTCGTCGGGCGTCAGCTTTCGAATCTGCGGCATGGCGAAGGCCCCTCCGCCATGCCGCCTACACCCGGGATTTGGGCGGGTCGAGGCTAGACCAGCTCGGTCGTCTTCAGGTTCAGCTCCTTGAGCAGCGGCTAGGCGTAGTCGATGCGGCCGGTCATGGTGGCGGGGTCGGCCTTGGCCAGCTGATAGACCGCCTCGGCGATGTATTCGATCGGCTGCACGCGGTCCTTGGACTGCTCGTTGATCAGGCCGTGCACCGCCACGCCGGGGGTGTCGACCAGGCCCGGCGAGACCACGTTCACCGCCACCCCGTCGGCCTGCACCTCGCTGGCCAGGCCCGTGGTGAAGCGCTCCAGCGCCGCCTTGCACATGCCGTAGACCGTGCCGCCGCGCCCACCGCGGTAGGGCGGCTTGGGGTGCAGGCCGGCCGGCGAGGAGATGTTGACGATGGAGCCCGACTTGCGGGCGATCATGCCGGGCAGGACCAGCTGGGCCAGGTGGAAGGGCGCGTAGACCTGCACCTCCATCATCAGCTTGAAGCGCTTCTCGGTGAAGTCGGTCACCGGCATGAAATAGGTGATGGCGGCGTTGTTGATCAGGATGTCGATGGGGGCGTTGTAGGCGTTCTCCGCCTCCTCGATCAGCTTCTCGCGCTCGACGGCCTGGGCGAGGTCGGCCTTCACGAGGGTGGCGTGGCCGCCGGCCTTGTTGATGCGGTCGACGGTGGCCGCGAGGGTGCCGGGCAGGCGGCTTTCGCCCTCGGCGGCGGTGCGGGCCGAGACCACCACCTTGGCGCCTTCCATGGCCAGGCGCGCGGCGATCGCCTCGCCGATGCCGCGGCTGGCGCCGGTGACCAGGGCGACTTTGCCCTTCAGGGTTCCGTTGGGATTAATGCTGGGGGCTGACATGGTTCAAATATCCTCCGGTGGCCGCCTCTGGGGCGGTCTTCAATCCGGTCAGCATAGGGCGGGCCCGCACGGTGAGTCACCTCGCCGATGCGCCGTTGTCCGGCCGCCGGTTCACACCGGCCGGAGCGTTCGCCCGGCACCCGGCGGCGGCACGGCTTCGATCCGATCTCCCGGCGCCACCTCGCCGGACGCCAGCACCACGGCCATGACGCCCGCCTTGCGGACCGGCCGTCCCTCGGCGTCGCGGCCCAGGCAGGCCTGCATCAGACCCGGCGAGAAGCGATCGAGCTGCAGGCACGGGTTGCGCAGGCCGGTCACTTCGACGACGGCGTCGGGGCCAAGCCGCAGGTACGTCCCCTCGGACAGCGCCAGCAGGTCGAGGCCGCGCGTGGTGACATTCTCGCCGATGTCGCCCGGGCCGACCCGGAACCCCTGCCCCGCCAG
>JADZBR010000197.1 GCA_020852035.1 Caulobacteraceae bacterium | reverse complement strand
GCCAAGGGCTCCGAAGGGCTGGAGAACGAGCTGACCGCGCCCGGCGTCTACGAAGGC
Organism: Caulobacteraceae bacterium; assembly: GCA_020852035.1. Lineage (GTDB taxonomy): Bacteria > Pseudomonadota > Alphaproteobacteria > Caulobacterales > Caulobacteraceae > Phenylobacterium. The sequence continues at coordinate 3,831 of JADZBR010000197.1, read as the reverse complement.
TCGCACGGGCACTGACTCGGCCGCGCGGTCGGCCTATCCTCAAGGCCATGACCGACGCCCTCGACGCCGCCCCGACCACGCCCGACGAGATCCCGCGCGAGACCACCCCGGACAGGCCGGCCGTGCGGCTCTGGCTGATCGACGGCTCGGCCTACATCTTCCGCGCCTATCACGCCCTGCCGCCGATGAACCGCAAGTCGGACGGACTGCCGGTGGGCGCCGTCATGGGCTTCTGCAACATGCTGTGGAAGCTGATGCGCGACATGCAGGCGGACGGGCCGACGCACCTGGCCGTGGTCTTCGACCATTCCGAGAAGACCTTCCGCAACGATCTCTACGACAAATACAAGGCCCACCGCCCGCCGCCGCCGGAGGACCTGATCCCGCAGTTCCCGATGGTGCGCGAGGCCACAAGGGCGTTCGGCGTGCCCTCGCTGGAACTGCCCTGCTACGAGGCCGACGACCTGATCGCCTCCTACGCCTGCGAGATCAGGGACAAGCACGCCGGCGAGGTGGTGATCGTCTCGTCCGACAAGGACCTGATGCAGCTGATCGGCGACCAGGTGGTGATGTACGACCCGATGAAGGACGCCCGCCTGGGCCGCGAGGCGGTGTTCGCCAAGTTCGGCGTCGGGCCCGAGAAGGTGGTCGAGGTGCAGGCGCTGATCGGCGACAGCGTCGACAATGTGCCGGGCGCGCCGGGCATCGGGGTGAAGACCGCCTCGGCGCTGATCGAGGAATACGGCGATCTCGACACGCTGCTGGCCCGCGCCGGCGAGATCAAGCAGCCCAAGCGCCGCGAGACGCTGATCGAGTTCGCCGACCAGATCCGCCTGTCGCGCACCCTGGTGACGCTGACCTGCGACGCGCCGCTGCCCGAGCCGGTGGACGACCTGGTGCTGCGCGACCCGGACCCGGCGGAACTGGCCGCCTTCCTCGACAAGATGGAGTTCCGCACGCTCGCCCGCCGGGTGGGCGACGGCAAGGCGGCCAACGCCGCGCCGAGGCCGTCGCGCGGCGCGGCCGCGCCCGCGCCGCGCCCGGCCGCAGAAGTTGCGCCGACCGCCATCGACGTGAACGCCTACGCCTGTGTGCGTGACGAGGCGGCGTTTGACGCCTGGATCGCGCGGGCCAAGGCCGCCGGGGTGGTGGCGTTCGACACCGAGACCGACGCGCTCTCCTCGGCCACCGCCGGGCTCTGCGGGGTCTCGCTGGCGGTGGCGCCGGGGGAAGCCTGCTACATCCCGGTCGGCCACTGCGAGGAAGAGGGCCTGCAGCTGGAGGTCGGCGAGGACCTGACGCAGGTCCCGCTCGACATCGTCATCGAGCGCCTGAAACCGCTCTTGGAAGACCCCAACGTCCTGAAGGTGGCGCAGAACGCCAAGTACGACATCGCCGTGCTCGCCCGCTACGGGATCGATGTGTCGCCGGTCGATGACACCATGCTGATCAGCTATGTGCTGGAGGGCGGGCTGCACAACAGCCACGGCATGGACGAGCTCTCCAAACGCTGGCTGGGCCACGAGCCGATCAGCTTCAAGACCGTCGCCGGGACCGGCAAGGCGCAGAAGAGCTTCAAGTATGTCGGCCTGACCCAGGCGACCTGCTACGCGGCCGAGGACGCGGACGTGACGCTTCGCCTCTGGCGCCTCCTGCGCCCGCGCCTGCTGCCCGAGCACATGCTGACGGTCTACGAGACCCTTGAGCGGCCGATGCCGCGCGTGCTGGCCGACATGGAGCTGGCCGGCATCCGCATCGATCCCGGCTACCTGTCGCAGCTCTCGGGCGAATTCGGCATGCGCATGGCCGAGCTGGAGGCCAAGGCGCACCAGCTGGCCGGCCGGCCGTTCAACCTCGGCAGCCCCAAGCAGATCGGCGACCTGCTCTATGGCGAACTGGGGCTGGAGGGCGGCAAGAAGACCGCCAAGGGCGCCGCCTCCACCGACGTGAAGGTGCTGGAGGACCTGGCCGCGCAGGGCCACGAACTGCCCCGTGTGATCCTCGACTGGCGCCAGCTTTCAAAGCTGAAGGGCACCTACACCGACAACCTGGTGGCCGCCGCCCAGCCGGAGACCCAGCGGGTCCACACCTCCTTCAGCCTGGCCTCGACCACCACCGGGCGGCTCTCCTCGTCAGACCCCAACCTGATGAACATCCCGATCCGCACCGAGGAGGGGCGCAAGATCCGCCGGGCGTTCATCGCCAAGCCGGGCCACGTGCTGATCAGCGCCGACTACAGCCAGATCGAGCTGCGTTTGCTCGCCCACATCGGCGACATCCCGCAGCTGAAGGCCGCTTTCCTGGCCGGCCAGGACATCCACGCCACCACGGCCAGCGAGATGTTCGGCGTGCCCATCGAGGGCATGCCACGCGAGGTGCGCAATCGCGCCAAGGCGATCAACTTCGGCATCGTCTACGGCATCTCGGCGTTCGGGCTCGCGAACCAACTGGCCATCGAGCAGTCGGAGGCGGCGGCCTACATCAAGACCTATTTCGAGCGTTTCCCCGGCATCCGCGCCTACATGGACGAGATGCGCCAGAAGGTGCGCACGGACGCCTTCGTGACCACCATCTTCGGCCGCAAGGTCCACATCCCGGCCGCCCGCGGCAAGTCGCCGGCCGAGCGCGCCTTCGCCGACCGCGCGGCCATCAACGCCCCCATCCAGGGCGCCGCCGCCGACGTGATGCGCCGCGCGATGATCCGCATGCCGGCGGCGCTGGCGGCCGAGGGCCTGACCGCGCAGATGCTGCTGCAGGTGCACGACGAACTGGTCTTCGAGGCGCCTGAGGCGGAGGCCGAGGCGCTGATGGCCGTGGCGAGCCGGGTGATGAGCAAGGCCGCCGAGCCGGTGGTGGCGCTCTCCGTGCCGCTGGTGGTCGAGGCGCGCGCGGCGACCAACTGGGACGAGGCGCACTAAGGGCGCGGCGTCTCGAACGGATTGAGGATCGGCACGCCGAAGGGCTCGAAATCCTTCACGTTGCGCGTGGCTATCGTCAGGCCGTGCGCCAAGGCGGTCGCCGCGATCAGCGCATCCACCAGGTGATGCTGCGGCCGGCCGTGGATCAACCTGGCCCAGATGCGGAAGGCGTCGATATCGATCGGAAGGACCGCAAAGCCCATCGGTAGCCCATCGATCCAAGCTTCGATCGCCCGGGCCTTTTCGGGATGCTGCCGCCGAGCGCTCTCCGCGCCGAACTGCAGCTCGCCGATCGTCGCCGTGCAGATGTGCAATTGCCTGGCCGGTGTCCGATCCAGCCAGGCCAAAACGCCGCCGTGAGGGCGGAGCTTGCGGACTTCGGAGATGACGTTGGTGTCGAGCAGGAACACCGATTCAGTCTTCGAAGGTCGGCGGCGGGCGCATCGCGAACTGCTTGCGATCCGGCAGCTCCAGATCGAACTTGGGTTCGGGCGCCAGCAGCCAATCCTTGAGGTTCGGGCGTTTGGCGCCCTGTAGCCGCCGCCATTCCTCGACCGGCACCAGGACGGCGGTTTCGGCGCCCCGCAGGGTCACCATCTGCGGCCCCTCGCTCAGGCTGGCCCGCAAGAGTTCGCTGAAGCGCGCCTTGGCGTCCTGCACGGTCCAGTGCTTCATGATCGCCTCCGATGACTAGTCAGCTATCTAGTCATCGGAGGATGAAAAGTCACGCTGGAACATCGACCAACCGCGTCCCCTCGCCTTGGTCCACCTTCGGATTGCGCCGCGCCTCCACCTGCCGCGGCTTCACCTTCTTGCCGCACTCCGAGCAGATCAGCACCGAGCGGAAGTCGCAGCCGCAGGTCTTATGGTGGTGCAGCACGGGCGGGCCTTCCGGGCCGGCGTAGTGCTTGTC
>JADZBR010000196.1 GCA_020852035.1 Caulobacteraceae bacterium | reverse complement strand
TTGCCGCGCACGCGGTAGTTCACCAGTTCGGAGGTGTCGCCCTCCGCGCCGACGACGAACAGGGGTGGCATTTCGCCCTGGCCGATGCCGCGCGGAAACTCGATGAACACCTGCCGGCCGTCATCGAACGCGCGCAGCGGCCGCCACGGCGCTCGATCGCCGCTCACATCGTAGCGGAAGTTCACCCGCGCGAGGTCGATGCCGGTGGCGACGGGCTGCGCCGCCTGCGCCTCGGCATTCTGCCGCCGTAGCGCGATGAGCTGGTCCTGCGGATATTGCCAGGAGACCGACGCCATGTAGGTCGAAGGCGTCGAGCGCAGTTCCATATGATAGGTGCGGCGGTCGGTGTTGATGACGAGGTTGGTGAGCAGTTCGGGCCGCGTTGGTTTGACGAGGATGTGGATCTGCCTGGCGGCGCCTGCGCCGCTTTCGGTGTCGCCAATAATCCAGCGCACGGTGTCGCCGGCGGCGACTGGTCCGGCGCCGACGAGCTGCTCGCCAGGCTGAAGCGCGATGTCGGTGATCTGCCCCGGCGAGGCATAGACCTGATAGAGCGCGCCGTTGACGAAGGGATAGACCTGCATCGAGTTGATGAAGCCGTCGCGGACGGGCTGGACCCGCGCGGCGGCGTTGGCCTGGTTGACGCGCACGGTCGGGTCGGCGGCTTCGGGAACGGGCTTGCCGTCCTTGCCGACCGGCTTCAACTGGCCGGGAAGCGGCAGGGGCTTGGGGAGTTCCACGACCTGCACGGGACTGGGCGGCTCGGTCGCCTGCACGGCGGGCATGGCGTTGTCGTAGGCGATTTCGGGCGGCGGCATATTGCTGGTGGCGCAGCCGGCGAGCGCCGAGGTGCAGAGCAGCACAAGCGGCAAGCCGGACTTACGGAAAGCCGGATTGGCGTGGATGCGGAAAGCCGGACGCCCTGCACTCCAGGGGGCGGCTTTGCGGAGTGCTGGCGTCATTGTCCAAGCTCCTTCGACCAGTTGATGGCGTTGACGTAGATTCCGAGCGGGTTCTTCTTCAGCGTGTCGGCGTCGCGCGGGGGCTGCACGGCAACAGTCAGAATGGCGGACCAGCGTTCGGTGGAGGCGAGCGAGCCGTCCTGATAGCGACGCTCGATCCAGGCGATGCGGAAGCTCGACGGCGAGGCGCGGATAACGCTCGACACCTCGACCGCCACCTGTTGCTTGCCGACCTTGGCGAAAGGATCGTTCGACCGGGCGTAGTCGTTGAGGGCGAGCGCGCCGCTCTGGGTCGTGAAGTCGTAGGCGCGCAGCCAGTTCTGACGCACGATGATCGCGTCGGCGGGAATCGAGCGGACCTGTTCGATGAACCGCGCCAGGTAGAAGGCAATCTGGGGATCGTTCGGCTGATAGTCGGCCGTCGCCGGCGCGACGGCCTGCGCCTGTCCAAGGCGGTCGACCTGGACCACCCACGGCACGATCGAGCCGTTGATGGATTGCCAGACCAGCGCGGCGGAAAGGCCCATCGACAGCGCGAGGGAGCCGAAGGCCATGAAGCGCCAATTGCGGGCCTGCACGCGGGCGGTGCCTATGCGCTCGTCCCAGACCTGGGCGGCGCGTTGATAGGGCGTCTCGGGCTGCGGGGACTTGCCGTAGTGGGTAGCGGGTCGTTTGAACATGGTCAGTCGCCTTCGGAGAGATTGACGGTGGAGCCGCCGCCGTGGCTGTCGCCGCTGCGAACGGCGTGGGCGGCGGCTTGAACGCCGTGCGTCATTTGCTGGGAGCGCTTCATGCGCCTGGCCCAGGCCGGCGGCCCGTCGGTGGTGGAAGCGGTTTGGGAAGCGGCCTCGGCTTCGCCGCCGACCGTGCCGGCGGTCGAAGCCCCGCCTGTCGCCGCGAAGGCGGAGCGCGCGCCGGATTGGTAGCTCTGCTTCAAGCTGTCGGCGGCGCGGCCAGCGGCGCGTTTCAGCGGCGAGACGGTGGCCTGTGCGCCCGCGCTGGCGACATTGCGCAGGCCGGATGCGACGGCGGATGCGCCGGTTTGGCCGGCCGCGCCCAGGCTGTAGGCGGTCGATGCGCCACCAGCCAAAGCCGCCCCGCCACGGGCGGCGGCGGCAGCGCCGCCGGCAAGGGCCGCGCCGCCGGAAACAGCCGCGCCTGCGGCAGCGGCCCCGGCCGCGATCGCACCGCCCGCGGCCAGGCCGGTTCCGATCGCGGCGCCTGCCCCGAGCTGCGGCCCGCCTGAGACAATGCCGTTGGCGATGCCGGGGCCGAAGATGCCGAGGCCCAGCAGCGACAAGGCGGCGAGCACGATCGCCATCGCGTCGTCGATCGACGGCGTGGCGCCGCCGAAGCCAGTGGTGAACTCGGAGAACAGGGTCGAGCCGATGCCGATGATGACGGCAAGCACCAGCACCTTGATACCGGACGAGATAACGTTGCCGAGCACCCGTTCGGCCATGAAGGCGGATTTGCCGAACAGGCCGAAGGGGATCAGCACGAAGCCGGCTAGGGTAGTCAGCTTGAACTCGATCAGGGTGATGAAGAGCTGGATGGCGAGGATGAAAAAGGCGAGCAGCACCAGCGCCCAGGCGAACAACATGCAGACGATCTGGATGAAGTTCTCGAAGAACGACCAGTAGCCCATCAGGCTGGATATGGAATCGAGCAGCGGCCGTCCGGCGTCGAGGCCGGTTTGCGCGACCTTGCCGGGACGCAGCAGGTCGGTGACGGTGAAGCTCGTGCCGGATGCCTTCAGGCCCAGGCCGGCGAAGCTCTCGAAGACGATACGGGCGAGATTGTTCCAGTTGCCGATGATGTAGGCGAAAACACCGACGAACAGCGTCTTCTTCACCAGCCGGGCGATGATGTTCTCGTCCGCGCCCCAGCTCCAGAACAGGGCGGCGAGCGTCACGTCGATGACGATCAGCGTCGTGGCGATGAAGCCGACCTCGGGTTGCAGAAGGCCGAAGCCGCCGTCGATGTAGCGGGTGAAGACCTCGAGGAAATGGTCGATGACGCCGGTGCCGCCCACGATCAGCGCACCTCGGGCCGAGAGGGCTCCGCCTGAATGGCGGGCGCGGCGTCGTCGGGAGCCGCCTCGGCGGGGGCGTTCGGGAACAATGTCGCCGGTCCCGCCGGCGCGGGTGCCGGAGCCGGAGCCGACTGACCGAGGAAACGCTTGCGGTTTTCGTCCCACGCTCGCAGGCAGGACAGATCGCGCGGCCCGGCTTCGCCCATGGCGCTGCACCGCGCCAGCTCCGCGCCGAGCGGATCGCGTTCCATCACGGTGCGCGTCTGCGCCGTCGGGCTGTTCTGCCGTTCGTCCTTGCGGGTCATCTCGATCGCGGTCGCCGTGACCGCGATCGCGACGAAGACGACAGCGCCGAGGCGCGCGAGGATCTTGCCGTCCATTGGGTCGCCCTCAGTTACCGCGGAACATTTGCGCGTTGCCGGGCTGGTAGCCGGTCCCCGGCGTCAGGAAACGGCGGCGCTGTTCGCGGCCTTGCTCGGCGGCAGCGGCCTGTTCGGCCGATTGCAGCGCCTGTGCCCGCCCGTTGGCGGCGATGACGGCGGTGAGGTCGGCGAGCTGCTGGGCCTGGAGGGCGAGGAGCTGGTTGCCGGCCTGTGTCGCCTGCAAGGCGCCCGTCGCCGACTGGCTGGCGCCGACCAGCGCGGCCATTTCGGCGCGGTTGCTGTCGATATTGCCGACCGCTCCCGCCTGCACGCGCATGGCGTCCTGCAAGCCGCCGACCGTGTTCTCCCACCGGCTGCGCGCATCGGCGACAAGCTGGGCGTCGGTCGTCGAAAGCGAGACGTTGCCGTATTGCTGTTGAAACGCTTGGTCGATCTGCCCGACCTCGAACGCGATATTCTGCGCCTGTCCCAAAATCTGCTGCGTTCGCTGGACATTCTGCTGGAGCTGCTGGAGAGAGGAATATGGCAGGCTCGCCAGATTGCGGGCCTGATTGATGAGCATCTGCGCCTCGTT
>JADZBR010000195.1 GCA_020852035.1 Caulobacteraceae bacterium | reverse complement strand
GCGGGCGGGAGAGGGGAGCGGCGCCGGGTGGTCGGAGGCATGGAGTACGCTCGGGCGCATCGCCGCCGAGACCGAGGCGCTCAATCTTGACCGGGCCGACGCCCTGCACGCCGCCTTGGCCGAACTCCGCCGCGCCGCCGCCTGACGCCATGCTGATCGACAGTCACGTCAACCTGCACGCCCCGCAGTTCGCCGAGGACCGCGACGCGGTGATCCTGCGCGCCCGCGAGGCGGGGGTTCGGCTGATGGTGACGATCAGCGACGCGGTGTCCCGCTTTCCTGCCGTGCGCGACATCGCCGAGGCGCATGACGACATCTGGTGCACCGTCGGAACGCACCCGCATGAAGCCAAGGAGAATCCTCAGCTTACGGCGGAAACCTTGATCGACCTGGCCGCTCATCCGCGCGTCGTCGGCATCGGCGAGACGGGCCTTGACTTCCATTACGACCTCAGCCCGCGCGAGGTGCAGGCCGAGGTGTTCCGCGCCCACATCGCTGCGGCGCGCGAGAGCGGCCTGCCGCTGGTCGTGCACAGCCGCGAGGCCGACCAGCGCATGGGCGACATCCTGGAAGAGGAGCATGCGCGCGGTCCCTTCAAGCTCCTGATGCACTGCTACACCTCCGGGCCCGAACTCGCCCGCCGCGCGGCGGCGCTGGGCGCCTGGTTCTCGGTTTCCGGCATCGCCACTTTCAAGGCGGCCGAGGAGGTGCGGGCGGTGATCCGCGACATGCCGGCCGAGCGGATCATCGTCGAGACCGACTGCCCCTATCTGGCCCCGGTCACGATGCGGGGGCGTCGCAACGAACCGGCGTATCTGCCCTATATCGTTGAGAAACTCGCCGAGATCAGAGGTTGGTCGGCGGGCGAGGCCGACGCGCGCACCACCGACGCCTTCTTCGCCCTGTTCGACCGGATTCCGCGGCCATGAGCGGGACGCTGCGGTTCACCATCCTGGGCTGCGGCTCCTCCGGCGGCGTGCCGCGGGCGGACGGCGACTGGGGCGACTGCGACCCGCACGAGCCGAAGAACTGGCGCACCCGCTGCTCGCTGCTGGTGCGGCGCGTGGCGGAAGGCCCGCAGACCACGGTGATCGTCGACACCTCGCCGGACCTGCGCGGCCAGACGGCCCTGGCGGGCGCCAAGCGCATGGACGCGGTGCTGCTGACCCACGACCACGCCGACCAGACCCACGGCCTGGACGACGTACGGGCCTTCTTCAACCGGCAGCGGGCGCGGATCCCCTGCTACATGGACGCGACCACGGACGCTTCGATGCGGCGGCGGTTCGGCTACATCTTCGAGGGGGAGGGGGGCTACCCGGCCATCTGCCGCCCCGAGCCGCTTCCGCCGCATGGGGAAACCTGGGCGGTCGAGGGGCCGTCGGGCGCCGTGCCCGTGTCCAGTTTCCTGGTCGACCACGGCGGCATCGAAGCGGTGGGCTTTCGCTTCGGCGGCGTCGCCTATGTGCCGGACGTGGTGAACCTGCCGCCGGCCGCGAAGGCGGCGCTCGGCGGCCTGGACGTCCTGATCGTCGACGCCCTGCGCTGGACGCCGCACCCGACCCACGCCCATGTCGAGAAGACCCTGGGCTGGATCGATGAGCTCAAGCCGCGCCGCGCGATCCTCACCAACATGCACATCGACCTGGACTACCGGGCGCTGGCGACGGCCTTGCCGGCGGGCGTCGAGCCGGCTTACGACGGGTTGGCCTTCGATCATCGAATTGACGAATAAGTCCGTAAATCAAATGACTAGAGTCGGCTTTCTCGCGTCCGGCGGCGGGTCCAGCATGATCGCCATCGTCGACGCCGCCCGCGTCGGACGACTGGCGATCGCGCCGGCCCTGCTGGTCGTCAACAAGGCCGGCGCGCCGGCTCTGGAGGCCGCGCGCGCGCGCGGCGTGCCCACCGAGGTCATTCCCACGGCGCGCGATCCGGAGGCGGCCGACGCCAAGCTGCTCGCCGCCATGACCGGCGCCGGCGTCGAATGGATCGTGCTGTCGGGATATCTGCGGTTGCTCGGGCCGCGGCTGCTGGCGGGCTATGAAGGGCGCATCCTGAATATCCACCCAGGCCCGCTGCCGGCGTTCGGCGGCGCGGGTATGTACGGCGCGCGCGTGCACGAGGCGGTGATCGCCGCCGCCGCGCCGGCCAGCGAGATCTGCGTCCATCTGGTCGACGCCGAATACGACCACGGCGCCGTGATCGCGCGCCGTCCGGTGGAAATCCGGCCCGGCGACACCGCCGCGGCCCTGGAAGCCCGCGTGCGTGCCCTGGAGCCCGAGTTCTTCGTCCAGGCGCTCCAGACGCTTCTGCCTCAAGCATGATTTCCGATAATATTCCTTAGGCGATAAATTACCGGGCCGAGATGCGCGCCCCTCGCTCCAGCCGCCCGCCTCAGCGCTTCAGACAGTTGCCGTTCATCCTCGAACGCTTATCTTGGCCGTGGGACGAGTTTTCGAGTTGGAGCTGATCATGAAGCTGATCGCCTTGCTGTCGTCCGCCGCCGCTGCCGCGGCCATCGCCACTTCCGCTTCGGCGCTGCCGCCGATCTCGCGGGTCACCGTCGATATCGGCCCCGAGCTGCAGCAGAAGGCGGCCAAGGACTATGGTGTGCGCGAGGTCGACGAACTCGCCGCCGAGCTGCAGGAAGACGTCGAGCGCGCCCTCGCCAAGAATGGCGGCCTGGCCGCGGACGGCGGGCGGCTGGAGCTGGTGCTGGTCGACGCCCGGCCGAACCGGCCGACGATGAAGCAGATGTCGAACAAGCCGGGCCTGTCGATGCAGAGCTTCGGCATCGGCGGCGCGACCATCGAGGGGCGCGCGGTGTTCCCCGACGGGACCACGACGCCGATTTCCTACAAGTGGTACGAGAGCGATATCCGCCGGGCCATCCCCTCCACCACCTGGAGCGACGCCGAGCGGACCTTCGACCGCTTCGCCCTGCGCCTGGCGCGCGGCGGCGACGTCAACGCCAGCCGCTAGACCCTTTCCGGTTCAAGCGAGATCGCTTGAACCGGATGAAAAGGGTCTATCGACAACGGTTTAGAGCGTGACCGCCGCCGCAACCGCCATCCACTTGCGGCTGTCACGCTCTAGCGGCGTCTTTCCGCTTGCGCGAGACGGCGGCGCGGGGTGATTTCCCCGCGTCGCCGTTCGGCGCGTGAGTGGAGTGTGATGGCCGGCAAGCCCCTTTCAAAGACCGTCCTGGCGGCCCTGGCCGCCCCCTGCCTGCCGCTGGCGGCGCTTGGCCTGCCGCTGGTGGTCTATCTGCCGGAATACTTCTCCGGCGAGATCGGGCTGTCGCTCACCGCGGTCGGCACGGCCTTCATGGCCGTGCGCCTGCTGGATATGGCCTTCGACCCCTTCATCGGCGGGGTGATGGACCGCACGCGGACCCGCTGGGGGCGCTTTCGGCTGTGGTTCGCCATCGGCACGCCGATCCTGATGTTCGCCACCTGGATGCTGTTCATGGCCCGGCCCGGCGTCGGGGTCGGCTACCTCTGGGTCGGCCTTTTGATCATCTATGCCGGTTTCTCCATCGCCACCCTGTCGCAGATGGCCTGGGCCTCGGTGCTGACGCCCGACTACGACCAGCGCTCGCGGGTCTACGGCTGGTGGCAGACGGCGAACGTGATCGGCATGATCCTCGTCCTGGCCCTGCCTCCCCTGCTCTTCCAGGTCTATGGCGCGACCCATGCCGAGGGCGTGCGGGCGATGGGCCTGTTCATCATCGTCCTCCTGCCGATCACCCTGCTGCTCAGCCTCTTCCTGGTGCCGGAGCCGAGGATCGCCTCGGCGCCCGACAAGGCGGGCATCCGCGAGTATCTGGCGCTTTTCAAGCGCGCGACGGTGCGGCGCATCCTGATCGTCGACATCCTGAACGGCACCGGTCCGTCGATCACCGGGGCGCTGTTCTTCTTCTACTTCCACGCCATCAAGGATTTCGACCGCGGCCCGGCGGGCCTGCTGCTCTTGATCTACTTCATCGGCGGCCTGGTGGGCGCGCCGGCCTGGATGTGGATCTCCTACAGGCTCGGCAAGCACCGCACCCTGGCCTACTCAGGCCTCTTCTACGCCGCGATCCAGGTGGCGGTGGTGCTGATGCCGGCCGGCCACTTCCCGCTGGCGGCGGCCTGCATGCTGCTGGCCGGCCTCTCCTACTCCGCCAGCGCCTTCCTGCTGCGCGCCATGATGGCCGACGTCGGCGACGAGGCGCGGCTGGACACCGGCATCGACCGCACCGGCCTGCTCTACGCCCTGCTCACCGGCACGGTGAAGATCGGCTCGGCGCTGGCGGTGTTCGTCAGCTTCCGCGGGCTCGACATCGCCGGCTTCCAGACCCAGGCCAATGCGGTGAACGACCCGGCGGCGCTGCTTGCCCTGCAGCTGATGTTCACCGCGGCGCCCGGCGCCCTGGCCCTCGCCGGCGCGTGGGTGATCTGGGGCTATCCGCTCACTGCCGAGAAACACGCCGAGGTCCGCGCCAGGCTGGCCGAGAAGGACCTGGCCGAGGCCGCGCCGGAACTCGGCTCCGAACCCCGTCTCGCCGAGGAAGTGCATCCCCTTGCCCGCCCCGCCGAGTGACGCCGCGCCGCTGGGGCGGCTCCTGCAGATCATGGCCCGCCTGCGCGATCCGGACGGCGGCTGCCCGTGGGACCTTGAACAGACCTTCGCGACCGTCGCGCCCTACACCATCGAGGAGGCCTACGAGGTGGCCGACGCCATCGAGCGCGGCGACCTTTCCGACCTGAAGGAGGAATTGGGCGATCTCCTGCTGCAGGTCGTCTTCCATTCCCGCATGGCCGAGGAACAGGGCGCCTTCGCCTTCGACGACGTGGCCGCCGCGATCGGCGACAAGATGCTGCGCCGCCACCCGCACGTGTTCGGCGACCACGCCTATGCCTCGGCCGCCGAGCAGTCTGCCGACTGGGAGCGCCTGAAGGCCGCCGAGCGCGCCGCCAAGGGCAAGGCCGAGAGCCTGCTGGACGACGTGCCGACCGGCCTGCCCGCCCTCACCCGCGCGGTGAAGCTCACCGCCCGCGCCGCCCGCGTCGGCTTCGACTGGCCGGACGTGTCCTTCGTGTTCGACAAGCTGCGCGAGGAGGTGGCGGAGATCGAGGCGGAGGTCGACGAGGCCGACCCGGCGCGGTTGCGCGACGAACTGGGCGACGTGCTCTTCGTGGTCGCCAACCTGGCCCGCAAGCTCGAGATCGAACCGGAAGACGCCCTGCGCGGCGCAAATGCCAAGTTCATCCGCCGATTCAGGCACATCGAAGGCGAACTTGCGGCGAAGGGGAGCTCGCCGGCGCAGTCGGACCTGGCGGAAATGGACGCGCTCTGGGACGCCGCAAAGGCGCTGGAGCGCGGTTAGCGAAACTTCCGTGACACGGCGTTGCGCGGGGCCTCGCCCGACCTACATCGGATATGTCGATGTCAGGAGGGACCCCATGCAGACGATCTCCGTGACGCCCGCCGACGCTGGCTGGGCGGTGCGATCCGAGGCGATCGTGGGCCCCCTGCTTTTCCGCAGCGGCGCCAAGGCCGAGGCCGCCGCCAAGCGACTGGCCCAGGCGCTGGCGGCCGTGGGCGATCCGGTGCGCATCGACATCAGCCTGCGCAACGGCCAGCCGGGCGGGCGCTATCTGTTCGATCCGGAAGGCGCGTCCGCTCGGGCTCTCGTCCTGCCTGGAGACCCGGCCTGACGGCGCTATTCAGCGGCGTTGCGCCAGACGGTATCGGGGAACAGCCGCTCGAACTGGCCTAGGGCCTGGGGCGAAAGCTTCACCGACACCCTTGCGCCGCCATGCTCGTCCTCGGCGCGCTCCAGCACCCGGCCGTGGCGATAGAGCCAGGCTACCGCCGCGCCCTGGTCGGCGGGGGCGTAGACCGTGATCGGCGGCGCATCGTCGATCAACTGGCCGAGCCGGGCCAGCAGCGTTCCGACCCCCTCCCCCGTCGTGGCGGACACCAGGGCGACGCCGGAGCGCTCGGCCCGCTTTGCGAGCACCTCGCGGGATTCGGCGTCCAGCAGGTCGACCTTGTTCCAGACCTCCAGGACGCGGCGGCTCTCCAGGTCGATCTCCAGCCGCTCCAGCACCTCGCGGACATCGCCCGCCTGGGCCTCGGAGTCGGGACTGGCGATGTCGCGCACATGCAGCACCACGTCGGCCTCGCGCACCTCCTCCAGGGTGGCGCGGAAAGCCTCGACCAGCTCGTGCGGCAGGTCGGAAATGAAGCCCACGGTGTCGGAGAGCACCGCCGGGCGGCCGCCGGGCAGGCGCACCGTGCGCAGGGTCGGGTCGAGGGTGGCGAACAGCATGTCCTGCGCCACGACCTCGGAAGCGGTCAGGCGGTTGAAGAGGGTCGACTTGCCGGCGTTGGTGTAGCCGACCAGCGCGATGGTCGGCGCCGGCGCGCGCTGGCGGGCCTGGCGCTGCAGGCCGCGCGTACGGCGCACCTCGGCGAGGTCGCGCTTCAGCCGGCCGATCTTCTCGGCGAGCAATCGGCGGTCGGTTTCGATCTGGGTCTCGCCGGGGCCGCCCATGACGCCGAAGCCGCCGCGCTGGCGCTCCAGGTGGGTCCAGGTGCGGACCAGGCGCGAGCGTTCGTAGGTCAGCCGGGCGAGCTCCACCTGCAGGCGGCCCTCGCGGGTGCGCGCGCGGCGGGCGAAGATCTCCAGGATCAGGCCCGTGCGGTCGATCACCTTCGCGCCCCAGGCCTTCTCGAGGTTGCGTTGCTGGACGGGCGTCAGGGCGTCGTCGACCACCACCACGGAGGCGTCGGCCTCTTCGGCGATGGCGCCGATCTCGTCGACCTTGCCGCGGCCGAAGAGGGTCGCCGGCGTCAGCTTGCGCAGCGGCGCGATCAGCGCCTCGCGGACCTCCAGGTCGAGCGCCTGCGCGAGCCCCACGGCCTCCTGCAGCCGGGTCTCTGGCTCGCGCACGCTTCTCGCGTCGCGATCGGGATGGACGACGACGGCGCCCTGGACGGGCGCCTCATGGACTATGGGGGTGTTCAATCAGCCTCGTCTTCGGAGGGCTCCCAGAGCTGCACCGGCTGGGCGGGCATGATCGTGGAGATGGCGTGCTTGTAGACCAGTTGGGCCTGGCCGTCGCGGCGGAGCAGGACGCAGAAGTTGTCGAACCAGCTGACCACGCCCTGCAGCTTGACGCCGTTGACGAGGAAGATGGTGAGCGGGGTCTTCGATTTGCGGACCGCGTTGAGGAAGGTGTCCTGCAGGTTCTGCTGCTTGTCCTTGGTCGCCATGGGCTTTGCGCCTTTCTTGTTGGTTCAAGGCCAGGGCGGCCTCACACACACGAGTTTGAGCTAGACGGGTTTCGTTCGCCCGATCAATCGCGGAACGATGATCAGACGCTGAGCGCCTTCGCGCGCTCGATATAGAGGCGCCGCAGCTTCATCGCCACCGGGCCGACGGTTCCATCGCCGACCGGCCTGCCGTCGACCGACACCACCGGCAGCACCATCGAGCCGGCGCCGGTCACGAAAGCCTCTCGCGCCTCCAGCGCCTCCTTCGGTGTGAAGGCCCGTTGCTCGACCCGCATCCCCTCCCCCGCCATCACCTCCAGCAGGGTGTGGCGGGTGATGCCGCGCAGGATGTTGGCGTTGGTGTCGCGGGTGCGCAGCACGCCGTCGCGGTCGACGATCCAGGCATTGGACGAGGCGCCCTCGGTGACCAGGCCGAGGTCATCGACGAACCAGGCTTCGTATGCGCCCGCCTCCCGCGCCGCCTGCTTGGCGAGGGCGTTGGGGAGCAGGCCCACGGTCTTGATGTCGCAGCGGCCCCAGCGGTTCTCCGGCTGGGTGATCACCCCGACCCCCTTGGCGGCCTTGGCCTCGGCGGCGGCCCGGTCGACCGCCTTGACGGTGATCACCACCGAGGGCGTCGCCCCATTGGTCGGGAAGGCATGGTCGCGCGGCGCGACGCCCCGGCTGACCTGCAGATAGCAGAGCCCGTCGTGCACCCGGTTGCGGCGCACGGCCTCTTTCAGCAGCAGCTGCAGCGCCTTGCGGCTCATCGGCATGTCGATGCGCAGTTCGCCGAGCGAGCGTTCCAGGCGCGCGAAATGCCCCTCGGCGTCCGACAGCCTGCCGTCGAACACCGCCCAGACCTCGTAGATGGCGTCGGCCAGCTGATAGCCGCGATCCTCGATGTGCACCGCCGCCTCGGCCTGCGGGGCGAAGGCGCCGTTGACGTAGGCGATGCGGCCCATCAGGCGCCTTCCTCTTCCATCACCCGCGAGCCGCCCAGGCCCAGGGACTTCAGCTTGCGGTGCAGCGCCGAGCGCTCCATGCCGATGAAGGCCGCCGTGCGCGAGATGTTGCCGGAGAACCGCAGCATCTGGGCGTTCAGATACTCCCGCTCGAAAGCCTCCCGCGCCTCGCGCAGCGGCAGGGAGATGATCCGCTCCGCCCCGATGCCGGTAGCGCTGGGAGGCGGCGCCTCGGCCGGCAGCATCTCGGCGGTGATCGCGTCGTTCGGATCGCCCGCGGCCAGGATCAGCATGCGTTCGACGTTGTTGATCAGCTGGCGCACATTTCCCGGCCAGGGGTGCACCTGCAGCGTCGCCATCGCGTCGTCCGCCAGCCGGCGGCGCGGCCGACCGCTGGCCTCGGCGATCCGCGAGATGAAGTAGTCGATCAGATCCGGGATGTCCTCGCGCCGTTCGGCCAGGCCCGGCACGCGCACCGGCACCACGTTCAGCCGGTGGAACAGGTCCTCGCGGAAACGCCCCCCGGCGATCTCCTCGCGCAGGTCTCGCGAGCTGGAGGAGATCACCCGCACGTCCACCGAGACGTCCTGCTCGCCGCCGACCCGGCGGAACCGCTGGTCGATCAGCACGCGCAGGATGCGGCTCTGGGTCTCGCGGGGCATGTCGGCCACCTCGTCGAGGTAGAGGGTGCCGCCGTGGGCGCGCTCGAACACGCCGATCTTGGCGGGGCGGCCGCCCTCCCCTTCCTCGCCGAAGAGCTCCACGTCCAGCCGCTCGGGCGCCATGCCGGCGGCGCTGACCGCCACCAGTTCGCCGCCGGCCCGGGGGCTGGAGTCGTGGATCATCCGCGCCACCAGCTCCTTGCCGGAACCCGGCGGGCCGCTGATCAGCACCCGGCTGTTGGCCGCCGCCAGCTTGGCGATCAGCGAGCGCAACTGCTGGGCCGCCTGCGAGCGGCCGATCAGGCCCTCGGGGGCCAGCGAGCGGGTGCGCAGGCGCCGATTCTCGCGCCGCAGGTTCGCCGCCTCCAGCGCGCGCTCGACCACCAGCAGCAGCCGGTCCGACTTGAACGGCTTTTCGAGGAACTCATAGGCGCCGCGCTTGATAGCGCTGACCGCCGTCTCGATGTTGCCGTGGCCGGAGATCATGATCACCGGCAGGTCGGCGTCGAGCGTCTTGACCAGGTCGAGCAGCTCCAGCCCGTCCATACCCCCGCCCTGCATCCAGATGTCGAGGATCAGCACCGCGGGCTTGCGCGCCCGGATCGCCGCCAGGGCGGATTCGGAATCGCTTGCGGTCCGCACCGCATAGCCTTCGTCGGCGAGGATGCCGCCGACCTGTTCGCGGATGTCGGCCTCATCGTCGAACACCAATACGTCCGCCGCCATCTAAGCCTCGACCTCGACTGGAGTGGGTTGGGGCGCGGCCGCCGCCAGCGGCAGCCGCAATACGACACGGGCGCCCGGCAGGTCGGCCGCGTCGGTGAGAATCAGGTCGCCACCGTGATCCTCCATGATCCGCTTGACGATGGCGAGCCCCAGGCCGGTGCCCTTCTCGCGGGTCGTCACATAGGGTTCGGTCAGCCGGTCGCGGTCCTTGGCCGGCAGGCCGACGCCGTTGTCCTCGACCTCGAAGGCGACCTTGTCGCCGGTGTTCACCAGCCGCGCGCGGATGCGGCCCCGCAGCCCCGGCTCGGCCACCCGTCGCCCGGCGATCGCCTCGGAGGCGTTCTTGAAGACGTTGGTCAATGCTTGGGCGACCATCCGCTCGTCGGCGACGACGCCGGTGGCCGCCGGCTCCTCGAGTTCCACGTCGATGTCGGGCGCGGCCACCCTCTGCGAGAAGGCGGCGGCGCGCAGCAGCTCGGCCGCATCCTGTTCGGCGAACCTCGGCGCCGGCATGCGCGCGAAGGCCGAGAACTCATCCACCATCCGCCCGATGTCGCCGACCTGGCGCACGATGGTGTCGGTGCAGCGGTCGAAGATCTCCAGCTCGCTCTCTTCGACGCCCTTGCGGAACTTGCGGCGCAGGCGTTCGGCCGAGAGCTGGATGGGCGTCAGCGGGTTCTTGATCTCATGGGCGATGCGGCGCGCCACGTCGCGCCAGGCGGCGTTCCGCTGGGCGGTGACCAGGCGGGTGATGTCGTCGAAGGTGAGCACCAGGCCGGTCTCGCTGCGGCCGGCCCGCACGCGCACCCGCCGCGTCTCGCCGCCACGGGCCAGGTCGACTTCCTCCTCCGCCTCGTTGGTCAGCTCGGCGCGGGCGGCGACGGCGGCGAACTCCGGCGCCACCTCGTCCAGCGGCCGGCCGAATCCGTCGCTCGCCAGGATGTCCAGCAGCGCAGAGGCCTGGCGGTTGATGGCCGACACCCGGCCGTCGGCGTCGAGGCCCACCACGCCGGCGCTGACGCCGGCCAGCACGGTCTCGATGAACTGGCTGCGCTGTTCGGCCTCGTCGCCGGCCCGCTTCAGCGCCGCCTGCTGGGCCTGCAGTTCGCCGGTCATTGAGTTGAAGGCGCGCGACAGCACGGCGATCTCGGCCGGATCGCGCTCGGCGT
>JADZBR010000194.1 GCA_020852035.1 Caulobacteraceae bacterium | reverse complement strand
GTCGTCGACGGCGTGGTCGCCGAATACCAGGCCCTGGCCGAGGCCGGCGGCTCGATCCTGGGCCGGAAGATCACCGAGGTGATCACCGTCAACGGCGTGCGCGTGGCGCTGGAGGACGGCTCCTGGGTGCTGGTCCGCGCCTCCTCCAACAAGCCGGAGATCGTGGTCGTGGTCGAAAGCGCCCGCTCGGAGGACGACATGCGCGCCCTCTTCCGCGAAGAGGTGAAGCCGCGCCTGGCCAAACGCCCGGAGATCGGCGCCTACAACCAGGAGATCTGATCTCCCTTCCCCTCGCGGGGAGGGTGGATCGGCGCGCAGCGACGAGACGGGTGGGGCCCTCCGGCGTCTCGGCTGCAGCGGCGAGTCGGCAAGACCCCCACCCGACCCGCCTTCGGCGGCCTACCCTCCCCACGACGGGGAGGGAGAGCTACCACCCGCCCTTCCGACGCTGACGATTGGCCTTGCTGATCCGCATCCAGACCTTCATGGCCTCGGCGCGGGCCTGGGGGTCCTCCTTGCGGTGCTCGTGGGCCAGTTCCTTCTGCAGCTTGACCCAGCTCTTCCAGCGGCCGTCGTCCAGCTCGCCGCTCTCGCGCGCCGCGCGGACGGCGCAGCCGGGCTCGGCGCGGTGTTGGCAGTCACGGAACCGGCAACCCTGCGCCAGCGCCTCGACCTGGGCCTCCACGTCGCCGAACACCTGCGCCACACCCTCGTCGGCGTCCCACATGGCCAGTTCGCGCATGCCGGGCGTGTCGAGCAGCAGCGCCCCGTTCGGCAACCGCACCAGCTCGCGGTGCGTGGTGGTGTGCCGCCCGCGCGCGTCGTCCTCGCGGATGTCGCGGGTGGCCATGCGGTCTTCGCCGAGAAGCGCGTTGACCAGCGTCGACTTGCCGACGCCCGAGCTGCCCACCAGCACCGCCGTCTCGCCCGGCTTGAGATAAGGCGCGAGCGCCTCCAGCCCCTCGCCGCTCAGCGCCGAGAGCGCCACCACCGGCGCGCCGACCGCGGCCCGCTCGGCGGCGGCGATCAGCGGCCCCGGATCGTCGCAGAGGTCGGCCTTGGTCAGCACCACCACCGGCTGGGCGCCGGAGTCCCAGGCCAGCGCCAGGTAGCGTTCCAGTCGCCTGAGGTTGAAGTCGGCGTTCAGCGAGGCGGCGAGCAGCGCGGTCTCGACATTGGCCGCCACCACCTGCACGTCGACCTTCGGGCCGGCCGCGCGTCGCTTGAAGACACTGCGCCGCGGCAGGAGGTGCTGGACCAGCGCCAGGCCGTCGCCAGCCGGCGACTGGGCGGCCACCCAATCGCCGGTCACCGGATGGCCGACGCGGGCCTCGGCGTCATGCACGAAGCGGCCGGAGAGCTCAGCGTCGCATTCGCCGTCCGGCGTGGCGAGCCGGTAGCGCCCGCGATGCTGCTGGATCACGCGACCTGGGACCAGGCCCTCGGCCGCATGGGGTTGGAAGTCGCGCTGGAGCGCATCGCTCCAGCCGTAATCTTGGATCAATGGAGGAGTTCCTTTGGGATGCCGTAGGGCGCCCCGGCGGAACGATCAGCTCAGCTCAGACCCGGGCGCGCGGAAGGGTTCGGCGGTTCAGAGCAATCATGATCACACCCTCCTTCCTTGGCTTTCTAAGGGGTCCAGTGAACGGCGAGGCTAGGCGCGGCGCCCGAACCGGTCAAGCGCACGGGTTCCTTCTCCCCTTGCGGGAGAAGGTGGCGCGAAGCGCCGGATGAGGGGTCGAGGACCATCGACGCCTCGAAAGCGGATTGATCGGGTGCGGATTGAAGGTTTTGAGAGACCCCTCATCCGTCGCCTTACGGCGCCACCTTCTCCCACAAGGGGAGAAGGGCGCTTTCAGATCACGCCAGCGCCTTCACCCGCCGCACCATGTTGGCGTAGTCGTCGGCCAGGGCGAAGGTGATGTTGCCCGGCGTGAACCGGTGCTCGCCGATCTCGCCCACCGGCGTCACCTCGGCGGCCGAGCCGGTGATGAACACCTCGCGGAAGGTGCCGAGCTCATCGAGCGGGATGGTCCGCTCCACCACCTCGAAGCCGCGCTCCTTCGCCAGCCTGATCACCGACTGGCGGGTGATGCCGTTCAGGAAGCTGTCCGGCGTCGGCGTGTGGATCATCCCGTCGCGGATCAGGAAGATGTTGGCCCCGGTCGCCTCGGCGATGTTGCCGTCCAGGTCGAGGAACAGGGCGTCCGCATAACCCTCCCGCTCGGCCGCGTGCTTGGAGAGGGTGCAGATCATGTAGAGCCCCGCCGCCTTCGCATGCACCGGCGCGGACCGTGGGTCCGGGCGCCGATACTTGGAATAGGTCAGGCGGATGCCCTTCTTCTTCTGCTCGGGGTCGAAGTAGCTCGGCCATTCCCAGGCGGCGACCGCCAGGTGGATGGTGGTGTTCTGCGCCGAGACGCCGATCATCTCCGAGCCGCGCCAAGCGATCGGCCGCACGTAGCAGTCGGTCAGCCCGTTCTTCTCGCAGACCTCGATGCACGCCTGGTCGATCTCGGCCGCCGTCCAGGGGATCTCCATGTCCATGATGCGCCCGGACTCGATCAGCCGTTCGCTATGGGCTCGCAAAGCGTAGATTTCGCCGCCATACATGCGCTGGCCCTCGAACACCGCGGAGGCGTAGTGCAGGCCGTGGGTCAATACGTGCACCTTCGCCTCGCGCCAGGCCACAAACTGGCCGTCCAGCCAGATCCAACCGTCACGATCATCGAAGGGAACGAGAGACATCGGCGAAAATCCTCCTTTCGCGAGTACGAGCGCCATAGACCTTCCGATCCGCCAGCCGTCAAACGAAATGGCCGCCGATGAGCCTCGCTGAGCCCGAACGCAAAGAGCGCCACCTGCTGGTCGTCGACGATGACGACCGCATCCGCGAGCTCCTCAAGCAGTATCTCGCCCGCCAGGGATTCCGCGTCTCGGCCGCCCGCGACGGCGCGGCGGCCCGGCGGATGCTGGAGGCGCTGGATTTCGACCTGGCGGTGTTCGACGTGATGATGCCGGGCGAGGACGGCTTCTCGCTCACCCGCTGGCTGCGCGCGCGCCAGGGGCCGCCGGGCCGCACGCCGGTGCTGATGCTGACCGCCAGGAGCGAGGCCGGCGACCGCATCGAAGGCCTGAAGACCGGCGCCGACGACTACCTGCCCAAGCCGTTCGAGCCGGAGGAGCTGTTGCTGCGGATCGAGGCGATCCTGCGCCGCGGCGCGGCCCCCCGCCCGGTCGGCGCGATGCTGTCCCTGGGCGCCTGCCGCTTCGACGCCGCGCGGGGCGAACTCACCCGCGACGGCGCGCCGGTGAAGCTCACCGAAGCCGAGGTCGCCCTGCTCCGCCGCCTCGCCCGCTCGCCGCACGAGCCGGTCGACCGCCTGGAATTGGCCCGCGAGACGGTCGACCCCTCCGGCCGCGCCGTCGACGTGCAGGTCACCCGCCTGCGCCGCAAGATCGAGGCCGACCCCAAGCAGCCGCGCTACCTGCAGACCGTGCGCGGCGTCGGCTACGTCCTGGCGCCGGACTGATGCGCCCAGTCCCGCTGAAGGTGCTCGGCCGCTGGTTCAAGCGCCAGCTGCCCAAGTCGCTGTTCGGCCGCAGCCTGCTGATCATCATCCTGCCGGTGGCGCTGATGCAGATCGCCGTCACCTACGCCTTCTTCGACGCCCACTGGGCCACCGTCACCAGCCGCCTCTCCGAGGGCCTCGCCGGCGACGTCGCCTGGGTCGCCGACGCCTACGCCGCCGACCCGAGCCCCGAGGCCGCCGGGCGACTGATCGAACGGGCCGAGACCTCGCTCGGCCTGTCGGTGGCGGTGCAGCCGGGAACCACCCTGCCCGCCCGCCGCCGCGTCTCCCTGTTCGCCGCCGTCGACCGGGCGCTGGAGAAGGCCCTGGAGGCGCGCCTGGACGATCCCTTCTGGTTCGACACCACCCGCTACCCCGCCTACGTCGACATTCGCGTGAAGACCCCGGCCGGCGTGCTTCGCATCCTCGCCCCGCGCGACCGGGCGGTGGCCACGCAGGGGCACATCTTCGTCCTCTGGATGACCGTCGCCACCCTGCTGCTGACGGCGGTCGCCATTCTCTTCATCCGCAACCAGGTGCGCGCCATCGAGCGCCTGGCCGACGCCGCCGACGCCTTCGGCAAGGGCGCCGAGGGTCATCCCTTCAAGCCGCACGGCGCGCGCGAGGTCCGCCAGGCCGCCGAAGCCTTCCTCGCCATGCGCTCGCGCATCCAGCGCTATGTCGAACAGCGCACCGCCATGCTGGCCTCCGTCAGCCACGACCTGCGCACCCCCCTCACCCGCCTGAAGCTGGAACTCGCCCTCGCCGAGCCGGACGCGCGCACCGAGGCCATGAAGCGCGACCTTTCCGAAATGGAGCACATGATCGACGAGTATCTCGCCTTCGCCCGCGGCGAGGGCGGCGAGGCGGTCGAGCGCACCCCGCTTCGCGCGCTGCTCGGCGAGGTTTCGGAAGGCGCGGCTCGCGCCGGCGCCGAGGTGCGCATCGCAGCCGACCCGGACCTGGCCATCGAGGTCCGCCCGATGGCCCTGAAGCGCGCCCTTTCCAACCTCGTCATGAACGCCGCGGTCCACGGCGAGCACGTGGAGGTCGCCGCCCAACCCCATGCCGCCGGCGGCGTCGAGATCATCGTCGACGACGACGGCCCCGGCATCCCGCCGGACCGCTATGAGGACGCCTTCAAGCCCTTCGGCCGGCTGGACGAGGCCCGGAACCAGAACGAGAAGGGCGTCGGCCTGGGCCTGGCCATCGCCCGCGACGTCGCCCGCGGCCACGGCGGCGACGTGACGCTTGGGAGGTCGCCCATGGGCGGCCTGCGCGCCGTCGTGCGGTTGCCGGGTTAGGGCAGCCGCTTCACCGACAGGATCTTCACCGGCGGCGAGAGCAGCTGGCCGCGCACATAGTCGTCCGGCGTCGCCAGGTCGGCCTTGGCCGCGTTGATGGCCTTCACCACATCCATGCCTTCCACGACCTTGCCGAAGGCGGCGAAGCCCTGGCCGTCCGGGTTGCGCTGGCCGCCGAAGTCGAGCGCCGGGTTGTCGCCGATGCAGATGAAGAACTCCGCGCCGGCCGTGCCGGGATCGCCGCGGGCCATCGAGATGACGCCGTCGGTGTGCTTGATCCCGGTGGCCTCGGTCGTCTCGTGGGCGATCGGCGGCGCCGGATCGGGCTGACCCTCCTCCAGGTTCAGGCCGCCCTGGATGACGGTGATCTTGGCCGGGTTGTGGTCGTTGTCGGCCCGCACCGTCCGATAGATGGTCGCGCCCTTGTAGAGCCCCTTGTCGGCGTACATCAGGAAGTTGCCGGCGGAGATCGGCGCCTTGTCCGGATAGACCTCGACGACGATGCGGCCCTTCTCGGTGTCGATGGCGACGCGCGGGACTGCGGCGTGGGCGGCCGAGGCCAGGAAGACGGCGGCGAGGATGGCGAGAATCGACTTGAACATGTCTTCGACATACCTCGAATCTCGAAGTCCTTCTCCCCTTGCTGGAGAAGGTGGCCGGCGAATCCGGTCGGAT
>JADZBR010000193.1 GCA_020852035.1 Caulobacteraceae bacterium | reverse complement strand
GGGCAGCGTCTCCGCGCGGCCGCGGCAGGTCGCCCGCCCCGAGACCGAAGCGGCCCTGGCCGAGCTGGTGCGCGCCTCGCCGAAGGTGCGGCCGGCCGGCTCGGGCCACTCCTTCATGCCGCTCTGCGAGACGGACGGCGTGCTGGTGCTGCTGGACCGCCTGCCGGGGAAGATCGAGGTGGCCGCCGACCGCGCCAGCGCCTGGGTCCCCGCCAACTGGCCGCTGCACCAGCTGACGCAGGCGCTGTGGGACGAGGGGCTGTCGCTTGCCAACCAGGGCGATATCGACAAGCAGACCCTGGCCGGCGCCATGTCCACCGGCACCCACGGCACGGGTAAGGACCTGAAGTCGCTCTCCAACATGGCCCGCGCCTGGCGCCTGATGCTGGCGGACGGCAGCATCGTCACCTGCAGCCGCACCGAGCGGCCGGACCTCTTCGAGGCCCAGCGCCTCTCGCTCGGCCTCCTGGGCCTGGCGCTGGCGGTCGAGATCGAGGTGGTCCCCGCCTATTTCCTCGAGGAGCGGATCGAGAAGCGGCCGCTGGCGGAGGTGGTCGAGGGCTTCGCTGACTGGGCCAACGAGACCCGGCACGTGGAGTTCTGGGTCTTCCCGCACGCCGACACGGTGATCCTGAAGACCCTGCGGCCCTGCGCCGACGAAGGCGCCTTCAAGGAGCCCGGCCCGGTGGAGGAGACGGTCTTCCGCCTCTGCTGCGAGCTCAGCGCCGCGGCGCCGAAGTTCACGCCGGTGCTGCAGAAGGTGCTGGCGCGCGGCGCGGGCAAGAGCCGCCGCGTGGGGCCGGCCAACCGCATCTTCCCCTCCGAGCGCACCGTGCCCTTCGAGGAGATGGAATATGAGCTGCCGCAGGCCGACGCCCTGCCGGTGCTGCAGGAGGCGATCGCCTGGATCAGGAAGGACGAGCTGCCGGTCACCTTCCCCTTCGAGTTCCGCTGGACGGCGGCCGACGACATCTGGCTGAGCCCCTTCAACCGCGGCCCCGGCGCGGCGATCTCCATGCACCAGTTCGCGCCGATGCCCTGGGCGGGGCTCTTCGCCGAGGCCGAGACCATCTTCCGCGCCGCCGGCGGACGGCCGCACTGGGCCAAGCGGCACACACTGACGCGGGCGGATGTGGATGCGCTCTACCCGCAGGCCGAGCGGTTCCGGCAGGTGCGGCGCGAGCATGACCCCGAGGGGCGGTGGCTGAACGGGCACCTAGGGGAGCTGTTCAGCTGAAAGCCCCTCCCCCTTGCGGGGAGGGGTTGGGGTGGGGGTGTAGGCCTGTGACTCTCAAGAAAGCCCACTCGCGCCTGGCCTCCTTATTCCTGCGCTAACACCCCCACCCCCTGCCCCCTCCCCGCAAGGGGGAGGGGGTTCCTGGATTGCGCCGCGAACCACGGCTCGAGCCGGCGCACCGCCTCCTCGATCTCCCCCGTCGCCGAGGCGAAGCTGAAGCGGATGAAATGGCGCCCGTCCACCGGATCGAAGTCGACGCCCGGCGCGCAGGCCACCCCCGCCTCGCGCAGCATCCGCTCGCAGAAGGCCAGGCTGTCGTCGGTCAGGTGACTGACGTCGGCGTAGATGTAGAAGGCGCCGTCCGGCGGGGCGATCTCCGAAAGGCCGAGCCTGGGCATGGCGGCCAGCAGGACGTCGCGGTTCCTGCGGTAGGTCTCCAGGTGTCCGTCCAGCTCCTCGCGGCAGTCCATCGCCGCCAGCCCCGCATGCTGGCTGAGCGAGGGCGCCGTCAGGTAGAAGTTGCCGACATAGGCGCGGGCGCGGGCCATCAGGTCCGGCGGCGCGACCAGCCAGCCCAGCCGCCAGCCGACCATGCTGAAATACTTGGAGAAGCTGTTCACCACCAGCGCGTTCGGCTCGAACTCCAGGATCGAGCGGGCGCGGCCGACGTAGGTCAGGCCGTGGTAGATCTCGTCCGAGACGATGCGGATGCCCCGCTCGCGGCAGACCTTGGCGATGGCCGCCAGCTCGTCCGGCTCGATGAGCGTGCCGGTCGGATTGGCCGGGCTGGCGATGATCAGCCCCTGGGGCGCCGGATCGAGGTCGGCCACCGCCTTGGCGGTGATCTGAAAACGCGCCTCCGGGCCGCAGTGGATCTCCACCGGCTCCAGGTGCAGCGCCCGGGCGTTGTTGCGGTAGGCGACATAGCCCGGCCGCGCCATCGCGATGCGCTCGCCCGGCGAGAAGGCCGCCGCCATCGCCAGCACCAGCGCCGGCGAGGCGCCGCAGGTGAGGATCACCTGACGGCCCTCGATCTCCACCCCATACTGCTCGCGATAGTGCTGGGCGATGCGGCCCCGCAATTGCGGGCTCTCCCAGTAGCCGCCGACGTCCGAGTCCAGCGCCGCATGGGCGGCGGCGATGGCGGCGGCCGGCGCGCCGGTCGAGGGCTGGCCGAAGGCCACCTGCACGATCGAGCGCCCCTCGCGGCGCAGCTCGTGGGCCAGGGTGTTGATCGAGATGGCGTGGACCGGCTCGATCTCGGCGGGCATGGCGCTCTCCCGGACGACAAGGGGTCCTGGGGCAGGTTTGAGCCGCGCCTTGAGCACCGGTCAAGCGCTCGACATCCCCCGCGAAGGTGGCAAGCTCCGCCGATGAGCCCGGTGTTCCATTTTCCAAGCGCGGTGCGGCGGGACGCCGGCGTGGACGCCTGGTTCGCGCGCCCGGACCACGAGCTGCGGCGGATCGTCCAGCCCTGGTTCGAGGCGATGCGCGACTGCGGCGAGGACGTGCGCGAGCTGCTGCATGACGGTCGCCCCACGGCCTGCGCGGGCGACGGCGCCTTCGCCTATGTCGATGCCTTCAGCGCCCATGCGAGCATCGGTTTCTTCTTCGGCGCCGACCTCGCCGACCCGGCCGGCCTGCTGGAAGGCGCCGGCAAGCGCGTGCGGCACGTCAAGCTGCGCTGGGGCCAGCCGGCCGACGAGGCGGCGATCGGCGGGCTGATCGCCGCGGCCTATGCGGACATGCGCCGGCGGGTGGCGGCGGGGGACTAGAACCCGAGCCCGGGCGCCCCGCACAAATGCCCCTCCCCTCAAGGGGGAGGGGAAGACCAGGACAGGATGGCCCGCGCCTAAAGCCCCCCTGCCCCGCAGTCCTGCTTCAGGAAGCGCTCGATCTCCACCAGCTGGCGCTCGGCCATCGCCGGGGTCCAGGTGTCGAAGGTGTGGCCCATGTCGGCGATCTCGAAATACTGCACCGGCGCGCCGGCCGCCTTCGCGCGGGCGACGAAGCGCTCGCTGTCCTTCAGCGGCACGATCTGGTCGCGGTCGCCGTGGTAGAGCAGCAGCGGGATCTTCACCTCGCCGGCGTGCTCGATGGCGTCCAGGCCCTCCACCGTCGGCCGTTGCAGTTCGCGCAGGATGCGGTTTTGCGAGGTCGCCCGCTTCATGCTGGAGAGGCTGCCGCCGGCGCCGGAGATGGCGCACTTGTAGATCCCCTCCGGCCGGATGCTGGCGGCCAGGGCCGCGTAGCCGCCGTAGGAATAGCCGAACATGGCGATGCGGCCGGGCTCTGCGATCTTCTGGGCGATCATCCACCTGGCGCCGTCGTCCTTGTCGTCCTGCATCTTCTGCCCCCACTCGCGGTCGCCGGCGCGCCAGAGCTTCTGGCCCCAGCCCTGCGAACCGCGAAACTGCGGCTGCAGCACCGCATAGCCGCGACTGGCCAGGAACTGCGGCCAGCCGGAGGGATCCCAGGCCATCTCGTCGCGCGACCACGGCCCGCCGTGCGGCAGCACCACCGCCGGATACGGCCCCGGCCCGAAACTCGCCGGCGGGG
Source organism: Caulobacteraceae bacterium (assembly GCA_020852035.1). GTDB lineage: Bacteria > Pseudomonadota > Alphaproteobacteria > Caulobacterales > Caulobacteraceae > Phenylobacterium. Next base: position 10,969 of record JADZBR010000193.1, on the reverse strand, counting down.
TGGTGAGGATCGCCGGGATGCGCAGGCCATCGCGGGCGGCGTATTCCACCAGGCGTGTCCGGCCGAGGGCGGCGAGGTCCAGCGTCGGCCGCTGCTTGCCGAGCAGCTGCAGCCCGCCATCGCTGTTCAGGAGGTAGTATTCCGGCGGCTGCGAAGGCCCGGTCTTGACGACGATGAACCGCTGCATGTCGGCCGAATACTGGGTGATGTAGGCGTCCGCCCCGTCCGCCACAGGCAGGCGCGCGGCCTCGCCCGTCCCGGGGTCGACCCAGTCGACGCTGACGGTCTTCACGCCCAGCGCCTGGCGCAGCGACTTGTTCAGCGCCGCGATCCGCCCATCGGTCCAGTAGGTGCTGGCGGCCGGGCCGGCGTAGGCGAAGCCCAGCACCTCGCCGTAGTCCGCCGCCCCGTTCGACTGGATCACGCCGGTGGCGTTGAACAGCTTATGCTCGAAGACCGGCTCGCCGATCTTCTTTGTGCGGATGTCGTATTCGTAGACCCCGACCTTGTCGCGGCCCCGGTTGGAGAGGACGTAGAGGATGTTCGGATCCTTGGTGAAGGCGCCGATGCTGAACACCTCGCGCTCGGCCGCGCCGCTGCGGAAATGCTCCTCCCAGCGCCCGTCCGCACCCTTGATCCATTGGGCGAAATGCGCCTTGCCGCCCTCGAAGCCGATCTCGCCGCGGGCGCGAATCTCGCCGGCAAGGTCGGTCTGCGGGTTGCCGAACCGTTCGGAGGCGCGGTCCAGCCGCTCCGAACGCCCGGAATAGACGTCGACCTTCAGGGTGTCGCCATAGGTGTCGAGCCGTCCGTCGATGACGATGACGTGGCGCGGATCGTTCGGCAGGGTGTCGATGAGAACCGCGTTGCTGACCTTGGAGAAGAACGCCTCCAGGTCGGTCTTGACCCCGGTGTCGGGCAGCAGCGGGCGGAAGACCTTGCCCTCCAGGTCCGAGACGAAGGCCCGCGACAAGTGCGTGCGGCCGGCCGCGCCGCCGCCCATGTCGAAGGTCTGGATGGTGTTCACCAGCAGGCGGTCCTTCTTCAGGAAGAACAGGCTCGTCACCCGCACCCGGTTGAGGGCGATCACCGCCGGCGGCGCCGAAAGGTCGGCGGTGCGCCAGACCGAGATGTTGGAGACCTCGCCGTCGGCGGAGGTCAGGGCGGCGATGTGTCGGCCGTCCTGTGACAGCACGACATTGCTGATCGCCGGGGCCTGGACGAACTCGCGCGCCGCCGGCGCGGCCGCGACGCTGTTGAAGACGGCAAACGCCAAGCCGATCGCGGCCAGCATTCGCAGGCCGATTTGACGTAACATCGTTACACCCCCAGGACTTCCGGCCAGTAGAGCCCGCTCCCCTCCGGTCGATCAACCCCCGGATAGACCTTGGATTTTTTCAGCCGCAAGCCGCAAGCCTTGCGATCGACGGGCGCCAGGGGCGTCGCCGCCACGGCGAAGCTGAGGGTGACAAAAATGTAACTCTGCATCAATTTGACGCCTCGATCCGCAATACCGCACTTTCGCGATACTGACGTAACAGTGAGACTGCGGCCCAGGTGGGGGTGTGCACCATGCAGCAAGCGGCTTTGCTTTCGGCGCCGCGCCCCCTGTCCAACAAGAGGGGTCGCATGTCGTCGAACCGTAAGCATCTGCTGAACTCAACCATCTTCGCAGGTCTGGCTGCGGCCACGCTGGGCGCGCCGATCGGCGCCTTCGCCCAGGACCAGGCGCAAGATCTGCCGACGGCGACCACGGCCGCGCCGGCCGACACCGATGTCGAGGAGCTGGTGGTCACCGGCTCGCGCATCCGGCGCAACGAATTCTCCAGCCCCGACCCGGTGCAGGTGATCAGCGCCGAGACCGGCCGCCTGAAGGGCGTGGCCGACGCCGGCGCCCTGCTGCGTTCGGCCTCGGTGGTCTCGGGCTCGGCCCAGATCACCACGACGATCTCGTCGGCCTTCACCACCGACGGCGGCCCCGGCGCCCAGACGGTGTCGCTGCGCGGCCTCGGCGCCAACCGCACCCTGGTGCTGCTGAACGGCCGCCGCGCCGGCCCGGCCGGCACGCGCGGCGCGGTCTCCTCGTTCGACCTGCACGTGCTGCCGACCTCGGCGATCGACCGGATCGACATCCTGAAGGACGGCGCCTCCTCGATCTACGGCTCGGACGCCGTGGCCGGGGTGGTCAACATCATCACCAAGCGCGACACCGACGGCATCGAGCTGGAGACCTTCTGGTCGCAGCCGGAAAAGGCCGACGGCGAGGAATATCGGGCGACCGCCACCTTCGGTAAGACCTTCGACCGCGGCTGGTTCAACATCTCGGGCGACTGGTACAAATCCCGCGCCCTGCGCGTCGGCAAGCGCGACTACCTGAACTGCGGCGAGCAGTACCGCACCAGCGTCGCCACCGGCCAGCGCAGCGACGTGATCGACCCGCGCACCAACTCATTCCAGTGCCGCGACCTGCTCTACGATCAGATCTGGATCTACGGCTACGACGCCAACGGCGACTTCGGCGGGCGCCTGGGCAAGCTGCAGTATGACTACCAGGGCAACCTCGGCCAGTTCATCCCGCTCAGGCCCGCGAACGCCGTGCCCGGCTATGACGACTACCCCGGCTCGCCCCCCGGCTACTACGTGGTCGCCTACGACGACCCCTCGACGGCGGTCGCCGACTTCAACAGCCCGTTCAATCTGAAGTCCACCTTCACGCCGAAGGTCGAGCGCGCCACGGTGTTCGCCCAGGGCGGGTTCGACCTGACGCCGAACGTCGAAGCCTACGGCGAAATCCTGCTGAACCGCCGTGTCTCCAAGAGCGACAACTACCGTCAGATCTGGAGCTACATGTATACCGAGGACGGCGGCGACCCCTTCAGCGCCGGCTTCACCAACCCCAACTACTTCCTCAGCCCGACCATCGCCACCGACCGCGCCGACTCCAGCCAGAAGGTGGAATACCAGCGCTATCTCGGCGGCCTGCGCGGGGATTTCCCGGCCGCCGGCTTCCTGGACGGCTGGAACTGGGACATCTACGGCCAGTACAGCCGCTCGAAGGGTGAATACGGTCAGGATGTGGTCCTGGCCGATGCGGTCTATTCCGCGGACGGCCGCAGCGACTTCGGCAGCTTCGGCCTGTTCAACGCCAACTCGATCCCCCGCCCGACGGCGTCCTGCGTCGGCTACACGACGCCGATCAGCAACCGTCCCTGCGTTGACGTCAGCTGGGTGACGCCGAACTTCCTGGCCGGCATCCTGACGCCGGAGGAAGAAGCCTTCCTCTTCGACTATGACGTCGGCAAGACCATCTACACCCAGGCGGTGGTCGAAGGCTCGATTTCCGGCGACCTGTTCGACCTGCCCGCCGGCCCGCTCGGCGCGGCCTTCGGCTTCCAGCTCCGCCGCGACAAGATCACCGACACGCCCGGTCCGATCATCCTCTCGGGGAACGCCTGGGGCACGTCCTCGGCCGGCATCACCAAGGGCAAGGACACCACCAAGGAGGTGTTTGGCGAGCTCTCGATCCCACTGCTGAAGGGCCATGCCCTGGCCGAAAGCCTCGATGTCTCGCTGTCGGGCCGCTACACCGACGTGAAGAGTTCGGGCAATGACTTCACCTACAAGGTAGGCGTCAACTGGCAGGTGATCCCGATGCTGCGGCTGCGGGCCACGCAAGGCACCTCCTACCGCGCGCCGGCGCTGTTCGAACTCTATCTGGCCGACCAGACGGGCTTCCCCGCGCAGCGCGCGATCGACCCCTGTATCAACATCGACCAGAACCTGGCGCTGGGGAACATCCCGCAGCGAGTGGCCGACAACTGCCGCGCCGAAGGCTTCCCGGGCAACTACTCGGGCCAGGGCGCCTCGGCCACCTCCATCACCGGCGGCGGCGCCGGGGTGCTGAAGCCGGAAACCTCCAAGGCGTTCACCGTCGGGGCCATCTTCACGCCCAGCTTCGCCGACCTGAACGTGGCGGTGGACTACTTCGAGATCAAGGTGAACGACGAGGTGACGCAGCTGGGGGCGAGCAACATCGTCTTCCGCTGCTACAACTCGGCCGATTTCCCCAACGATCCGCTCTGCAGCCTCTTCAACCGCAATCAGGCGCGGCTGATCGACACGGTCCGCGACAGCTTCATCAACATCGCCAAGCAGACCAACCGCGGCATCGACCTGACCATCAACGACCGGCGCGACCTGCCCTGGAACACGACCATGATCGTGGACCTGCAGTCGACCTGGCAGCTGGAGGACAAGATCGCCCTGTTCGAGGACTCCATCGCCGATCTCAACGGCTTCGTCGGCGATCCCGACTGGACCGGCCAGCTCAACGTCCGGTTCGAGAAGGACGACTGGACCCTGTTCTGGGGCATCGATGCGGTCGGCAAGGCGTCTGACGCTGAAACCCTTGACGATGTGTCGACCAGCGGTCTGCACAAGTACAAGGTTTACAACGAGTTCACCGCCTACCACTCCATCGCCGTCCAGAAGGAGTGGGACACCGTGCGGGTGCTGGCCGGCGTCGCCAACGTCTTCGACGAACAGCCGCCGGCGGTCAGCCGCGGCGTGGGCGTCGGCAACGAAGGGCCGCTCGGCACCGCCGACGGCCAGGTGGGCCGGGCGATCCTCGCCTCGCAGTACGACTACATCGGCCGCAAGTTCTATCTGAACATCTCCAAGAAGTTCTGATCGCGGCCATTTCGGGATAGGAAGGAGCGGCGGCGGGTCCAGGCCCGCCGCCGTTTCCTTGCCTTAGAGAACCCAGAACGTGACCTTCGCCATCATCCGCGGCCAGCCCGACACGCTGGACGAAGCCGGCCGCAAGTTCGAGCGCCCGCGCCTGACCACGCCGGTGTTCCTCAACAGCGTGCCCAAGAGCGGCACGCACCTGATCCGCAACATCCTGCGGATGTTCGTGGCCGAGGAGCAGCACTGGAACCGCGAGTACATCCAGCACCCGATCCTGCGCCAGAGCCTTGACGCCTTCTCGGCCGCCAAGCCGTGGATCAGCTGGGGCCACCTGTTGTTCTCCGACGACGCGGCCATCGCGCTGCGTGAAACCCGTCACATCGTGCTGGTGCGCGACCCCTACGACTGGGTGGGCGCGCGCACGCGCTTCTATCTCGCCGAGGAGTTCCAGGGGCCGTTCAACCACCTCAAGAGCGGCCAGATGCCGGTCGAGGACATGATGAACATGATGATCCTCGGCCTGCCCGGTAAACTCCCCGGTCTGCTGGACATGTACACCTTCAACGCCGTCGCCTGGATGGGCACGCGGGCGGTGATGGTGAAGTACGAGGACATCGTCGAGCAGGTGAACGACCTCTCCTCGGCGAGGGCCGAGCGCTATTTCACCAGGCTCCTGGGCGACTGCGGCGTCGACCTGCCGGCCGACTGGCGCGAGCGGGTCGAGACCGGCGCCGACCGCAAGCAGAGCCGCACGGCCAGCGAGAACCTCTCGATCGCCGTCGAGGTGCCCAAGGAACTGCCCGAGGCGCAGAAGCGGCTGGTGGACTTCGCCGCCCCGGGCCTGCGCCAGGTGCTGGGCTACGCCTGAGCCGCCGGCGGTCGGCGGTGGGAAAGGCACGGCCCTACCCCTTTTCGTCATCGCCGGACTTGTTCCGGCGACCCATGAACACCGCGATTCAGAAGATTCCGCCGCGAGCCGCGCGTTCATGGGCCCGCGGAACAAGTCCGCGGGTGACGGGGTAAGGGGGGAGTCACACAGATGCATCGCCCACCGCCAATTCATCCTCGCCGCGAGACCTTCGCAGACCCTTGGCCCCGCCCCCGACGCCCGATAGCTTATCGGTGATAAGGGGGAACGCCATGAAACGCCTGACGATCGCCGCGGCCTGCGCCGCGCTCCCGGCCACCAGCGCTTTCGCTGAGGACGCCGCCCTGCCGCCGGCCGAGGGCATCCTGCAGTGGACGCCGGCGCAGGCCGCCGTCGGCTACCGCAACATGGAGAAGATCTACCCGGTCCGGGTGTTGAAGCGCGGGCCGACCGTGCGCCCCCTCCCCGTCGCCGCCGAGCAGATCGAGCCGAAGTTCGACTACCAGGGCAAGAGCTACGATGTCGCCGGCTGGATGGCCTCGCTCAACGTCTCCGGCGTGCTGGTGCTGAAGGACGGCCAGATCGTGCTGGAGAAATACGGGCTCGGCCGGGGGCCGCAGGACCGCTGGACCTCGTTCTCGGTGGCCAAGTCGGTGACCTCCACCCTGGTCGGCGCGGCGATCCGCGACGGCAAGATCAAGAGCCTGTCCGATCCGGTCACCGACTACATCCCCGAACTGAAGGGGTCCGGCTACGACGGGGTGACCGTGCGCCACCTGATCACCATGAGCTCCGGGGTGAAGTGGAATGAGGACTACACCGACCCCAACTCCGACGTCGCCCAGGCGGGCCTGACGGTGCTGGAGCCCGGCGTGAACCCGATCGTCAGCTACATGCGCCGCCTGCCGCGCGAACAGCCGGCGGGGACCTTCGTCTACAAGACCGGCGAGACCGATCTGGCCGGCATCCTGGTCTCCAACGCGGTCGGCAAGCCGATCGGTGACTACCTCTCCGAGAAGATCTGGGCGCCCTACGGCATGGAGCAGGACGCTGTCTGGATGCTCGACCCCGGCGGCCACGAGCGCGGCGGCTGCTGCATGAGCATGACGCTGCGCGACTACGCGCGGATCGGCCAGTTCATCCTCGGCGGCGGCATGATCGACGGCAAGCCCGTCGTGCCGGACGGCTGGACGGCCGAGGCCACCAGCGCGCTCCTGCCCACCGGCGATCCGGGCGAGGGCTACGGCTACTTCTGGTGGACCAAGGACGACGGCAGCTATGCGGCGGTGGGCATCTTCGGCCAGGCGATCATCACCTATCCGAAGGAGAACCTGATCATCGCCATCAACTCCGCTTGGCCCCGCGCCGGTTCGCCGGAGCTCTACGCCGAACGCGACGCCTTCATCCAGGCCGTGCGGGCCGCCACCAAATAGCCCCTCCCCCTTGCGGGGAGGGGTTGGGGTGGGGGTGTAGACCTGCGACTCTCCTAGGAGGCTCTAGGCGAGGCTTCGCCGAAGAGTCCTGCCCTAGCACCCCCACCCCTGCCCCTCCCCTCAAGGGGGAGGGGTGGCGCCGAGATCACCAGATCCGCACGCGGTCCTTCGGGTCGAGGTAGTATTTATCCCCCGGCTTCACATCGAAGGCCGCGTACCAGGCGTCGATGTTGCGGGCCGGGCCGATGACCCGGAACTGCGCGGGGGCGTGCGGGTCGGACACCACCTGCTGGCGCGCCGAAGCCTCGCGGCGCTTCTCGCGCCACACCTGCGCCCAGCCCAGGAAGACCCGCTGCTGGCCGGTCAGCCCGTCGATCACCGGGGCCGGCTTGCCGCCCAGCGACATCTGGTAGGCGTCGAGCGCCATCAGCAGGCCCGCCAGGTCGCCGATGTTCTCGCCCATCGTCAGCCCGCCCTGCACGTGCGCGCCAGGGACCGGCTCATAGGTGTCGAACTGCGCGCCCAGCTTGGCCGCTTCCACCTTGAACCGCGCCGCATCCTCGGCCGTCCACCAGTCGGTCAGCACCCCGTCGCCGTTGGACTTGCGCCCCTGATCGTCGAAGCCGTGGCTGATCTCGTGGCCGATCACCCCGCCGATGCCGCCGTAGTTCACCGCCGGATCGGCGTCCGGGTCGAAGAACGGCGGCTGCAGGATCGCCGCCGGGAAGGTGATGGCGTTCTTGGTCGAAGAGTAGGAGGCGTTGACCAGCTGCGGGGTCATGCCCCACTCCATCCGGTCGGTCGGCCGGTCCAGCCGGCCCCTGTCATAGGCCCAGTTGTATTTGGCGACGGCCAGCGCGTTGCCCACCGCATCGTCGTCCTTCAGCACGATGGACGAGTAGTCGCGCCATTTGTCGGGATAGCCGATCTTGACGACGAACTTCTGCAGCTTCTCGCCCGCCTTGGCCTTGGTGGCCGGGCTCATCCAGGCGTTGCCGTCGATGCGGTGCTTCATGGCCACGCGCAGGTTGGCGACCAGGGCGTCCATCTTGGCCTTGGACTCCGGCGGGAAGTATTCGGCCACATAGACCCGGCCCAGCGCGTCCGGCAGCATCCCGTCGACCGCGTCCACGCCCCGCTTCCAGCGCGGCTTCTGCTCCGGCTGGCCGGAAAGCTCCTTCATGCGGAACTCGAAGTGAGCGTCGGCGAACCGTTTGGAGAGCAGATCGGCGGCGTTGTCCGTCACCTTGAACGCCTGCCAGGCTTTCAGCGTCTCGATGGGCGTGGCCTGATAGATCGCCAGGATCTTCGGCACCGCCGTCACCGGGCCGACGACGAAGCGATCCACCTTGGGGTCGATCTGGGTGCTGGCGAACCAGACGTCCCAGTCGAAGTCCGGCGCGGCCTTGGCCAGCTCGGCGCGGGTCATCGGGTTATAGGTCTTGTCGCGGTCGCGCTGCTCGATGCGGCTCCAGCTGGCCTCGGCGATCTTGGTCTCCATCTCGACGATGGCCTTGGCGTTGGCCTCCGGCTCGGCCCAGCGGGCCAGGCCCAGCATCTGGGAGACATAGGCCTGGTACTTGGCCTTCTTCTCCGCGAACTGCGGCTTCAGATAGTAATCGCGGTCCGGAAGGCTCAACCCGCCCTGCCCCATGTAGACCGCCGCCCGGGTCGGGTCCTTGGCGTCGTCGGCGACGCCCAGGCCAATCACCCCGGAAAAGAACGTGTCCTGGCCGCGCCCCATCAGGGCGGTCATGGCCTTGTGATCCTTGACCGCGCGGATGGCGGCCAGTTCGTCGGCGATGGGCGCCGCATCGCGCTTTTCGATGGTCGCCTCGTCCATGAAGGCGCGGTAGGCGGCGCCCATGCGGGCCGCGTCGACATCGTCGGAGCGCCCCGCCGCGGCGTCCTCGATCAGCTTGCGCGAGCGGGCCTCGGAGAGCTCCGTCAGCTTGTCGAAATTGCCCGAGCGGGCGCGGTCGGCGGGAATCTGAAAGTGATCGTACCAGGTCCCGTTCGCATAGCGGAAGAAGTTGTCCCCCGGCTTCACCGAGAGGTCGCGGCCGGTGAGGTCGATGCCCCATTCGCCGTACTTCGGCGGCGCGGTGGACGCCGGCGCCGCCTCTCCGGCGGCGGGCGCGGCGGCCTGGAAGAGCATCTCTTCCGGGCCCGGGTTTTAAAGAGGGTTGGCGATGGCCGGCCCGAAGGCGGCGAGCGAAAGCGCGCCGAGTGCGGCGCCCATCATTAGGGTTTTCATGGGGCGCTTGCATAAACCCGCGCCGCGCGCGGCGGTAGCGCTTGGCGGATGTATTTCCCGTAATGTGTGCGGGCCGCCAAATGCTCCCCCTTTCCACTTCGCTCCAAGGGGGAGCATTTGAGCGCCTAGTCCAGCGTCGTCCGATAACGGCTCATCGCCAGCGCGGTCACCGCCAGCACGAAGATCAGCAGCGCCACGAGGCTCGGCCACATCTCGACGATCCCGACGCCCTTCAGGAGCGCCCCGCGCACCACTCGCAGGAAGTGGGTCACCGGGATGACCGTCCCCAGCCACTGCGCCCATTGCGGCATCCCCCGGAACGGGAACATGAAGCCCGAGAGCAGCAGCGACGGCAGGATGTAGAACACCGACATCTGCATCGCCTGCAGCTGGCTCTTCGCCAGCGTCGAGAACAGGAACCCCAGCGACAGGCTGCCGACGATGAACAGGGTCACCCCGATCATCAGCGCCCCCCAGCCGCCCTCGAACGGCACCCCGAACAAAAGCCGCGCCAGCCCCAGGATGATCGCCGTCTGGATCAGGCCGATGCCGACATAGGGCGCGAGCTTGCCGATCATCACCTCCAGCGGTTCCACCGGCGTGGCCAGCAGGGTCTCCATCGTCCCCCGCTCCCGCTCGCGGGTCAGCGCCAGGGCGGTCATCATCACCAGGGTCATCGAAAGCACGATCCCCAGCAGCCCCGGCACGATGTTGTGGGCGGTGATGTTCTCCGGGTTGTAGCGCCGGTGGACGACGATCTCGAACGGCGGCGCGGAGGGCCGCGCCACGGGCCCGATCAGGTCATGGGCCAGCGCCTGGGCCGGCAGTCCCGCCGCCGCGGCCAGCGCCGTGCCGGTGGTGGTGGGGTCCGAGGCGTCGGCCTCGATCAGCACCTGCGGCTTGTCGGCCCGCACCACCCGGCGGCCGAAGTCGGGCGGCACGATCACCGCGAACTGCGCGCGGCCGGTCTCGATGGCCGTGTCGATCTCGGCCAGGGTGCGGGCCTCCTCGACGAACTGGAAGTAGCCGGTGTTCTTCATTCCCGCGAGCGCCGCGCGCGACCAGACGCTACGGTCCTGGTCCATCACCACCGCCGGCAGGTTGCGCGGGTCGTTGTTGATCGCATAGCCGAACCGCAACAGTTGCATCACCGGCACCGCAAGGATCATGGCGTAGGTCAGCCGGTCGCGGGTCAGCTGGATGAACTCCTTGGCCATCACCGCGAAGATGCGTGCTCCGGAGATCATTGGAAGTTGTCCTCCGAGCGGTTCATCAGGTGGATGAACACGTCCTCGATGGTCGGCGTCATCTCGCTCCAGCGACGGCCCGCCCGATAGGGCGCGATCGCCGCCTCCAGCGCCGCCCGGTCGGGGCCCGAGACGTGCACTTCCGCCCCGAACGGCGCGGCCATCTCCACGCCGGGCTTGGCCGCGAGCTCGGCGGCGAGCCGGTCGGCGCCCTCGCCTTCCCCACGAAAGGTCACCAGCCTGGAGTCCGCGATCAGCGCGTCGGCCGTGCCGCGCGCGATCAGCCGCCCGTAGGCGATGTAGGCGATGTCGTGGCACCGCTCGGCCTCGTCCATGTAGTGGGTGGAGACCAGCACGGTCAGGCCCTCCGCGGACAGGGCGTGGATCTCGTCCCAGAACTCCCGCCGCGCCTTGGGGTCCACCCCGGCGGTGGGCTCGTCGAGCAGCAGCAGTCTCGGCTCGTGCATGACGCTGG
>JADZBR010000192.1 GCA_020852035.1 Caulobacteraceae bacterium | reverse complement strand
GATGATCACCGGCGGCAACATCATCATGCCCATGCTCATCAGCACGCTGGCGACCACCAGGTCGATCACCAGAAAGGGCACGAAGAGCAGGAAGCCGATCTCGAACGCGCGCTTCAGCTCCGAGATCATGAACGCCGGCGTCACCACCCGCAGGGGCGTCTCCTGGATATTGGCCGGCCGCTCGATGCGCGAGAGGCGCACGAAAAGGGCGAGGTCCTCTCGACCCACCTGGCTCAGCATGAACTGCTTCACCGGCGCCCCGGCCGCGTCGAACGCCTGCGGCAATTCCATCTGCTGGTCGAGCAGCGGGCGGATGCCCTCGTCGTAGCTGCGTTGGAAGGTCGGCCCCATGACGATGGCGGTGAGGAAGAGGGCCAGGCTGACGATCACCGCGTTGGGCGGGCTCTGCTGCAGGCCAAGCGCGGTGCGGAGCAGGGAGAGCACCACCACGATCCGCACGAAGGAGGTGGTCATGATGACGATCGAGGGCGCCAGCGACAGGACGGTCAGGAGGCCGACGAGCTGCACGACCCGCTCGGTCAGGCCAGCGCCTGTGCCAAGGTCGATGTTCACCGCCTGGGCCGCGGCGGCGATCGGGAAGACCAGGCAGACGAGGGTGGCCAGGGCGGAGAGGATCGCGGCGCGGCGAAGATCCTGGAGGAGGACGCGCCCTGCGTGGTTCGAGACGCGGCTTCGCCGCTCCTCACCATGACCAGGGTTGTCGCGTTCTACTGGTTTCGTCATCCTGAGGAGCTCGCGAAGCGGGCGTCTCGAAGGACGCAGGGCCTTCCCGCCCATCACATCCCATCCTTCTTCGCCGGCGCGCCGATGAGGCGGCCTTCGCCGAGCAGCAGCAGCTGCTCCTCGCCGTCCACCGCCACCAGCACCAGCCGGCGGGAGGGGTCCAGCATCAGCGTCTCGACCACCTTCATCCGCCGCTCCCGCCGGCTCGGCTGGAAGCGGGCCAGCGCTTCGGGCCCCCATTTGCGCCCCGCCACCGCCGCAAGCCCGATCAACCCCAGCGTCAGGGCCAGGGCGAACACGGCGCGCGCGAACTCGGCGAAATCCATGCGCGCAGGGTCTCGCCCGCGCCGGTTAAGGCGCGGTTAACCCTGTTTATTCACCATACTGGCATGGACCCGACCGCCATCCCGCTGCTGCAGATGCTGAAGAGTCGGCTGGGGTATCTTTCCAACCGCCAGTCCCTGGTCGCCCAGAACGTCGCCAACGTCGACACTCCCGGCTTCAAGCCCTCGGACCTGACGCCCTTCAGCTTCAAGGTCGCCCAGGCCACGCAAGGCGCCGGCGCGCCGGCGCGCACCCAGGCCAAGCACCTGAGCGGGACCCTGGTCACCACCAGCGCCGGCGGCGCGCGGGTGAAGGAGAAGGCCGATTCGGAGACCACGCTCGACGGCAACGGCGTGGTGCTCGAGGAGCAGATGATGAAGATGGCCGAGGCGCGCACCAACTACGACGCGGCGATCAGCTTCTACCAGCGCTCGATGGGGCTGCTGAAGCTCGCCGCGCGCAAGCCCACCCAGGCGTAGGCTAGATGCCCGAGATCAAGTCCGGCTCCGCCGTCACTATGGCCGTCGCGGCCTCGGCGCTGCGCGCCGAGCAGGCGCGCATGCGGGTGATCGCCGAGAACATCGCCAACGCCAACTCCACCTCCAAGGTCGCCGGCGGCGACCCCTACCGCCGCCAGGCCCCGGTGTTCCGGCCGGCCGAGGTGGACGGCGCGCAAGGGGTGAAGATGAGCAAGGTCGAACCCGACCCGAGGCCCTTCAAGGTGTCCTACGACCCCGGCCATCCGTCGGCCGACGCCAAGGGCTATGTGAAGCTGCCCAACGTCGACACCCTGGTGGAGGCGATGGACATGCGCGAGGCCCAGCGGGCCTACGAAGCCAACCTCAACGTCATCGAGACCGCGCGGGCGATGGACATGCGCACCCTCGACCTCCTCAAGCGATAGGGCCTGACCGATGATGTCCCCGCTCGCCGCCGCCAAGGCGTACGCCGCCGCCCAGCACCAGGCCCTGGGCGGGACTGGCGCCGCGGCGCAGGCCGGCGGCGACTTCGGCGACCTGGTCAAGTCCGCGATCACCGACGCGGTCAGCAGCTCCAAGGTCGCCGAGGGCCAGATCGCCGCCCAGGTGGCCGGCAAGGCGCAGCTGATCGACGTGGTCACCGCCATCTCCGCCGCCGAAGCCAGCCTGGAGACGGTGATGGCCGTCCGCGATCAGGTGATCAGCGCCTACCAGGAAATCATGCGGATGCCGATCTGACGCGCGGCGCGTCGCCTTTCGCCCAAGCTGAACCGTCGTGAAGCCGCCACGTTGATAGGCCAAAGCCCAGGCCCTAAGCCGGCGTCCAGGCGATCACATGGAGCACAACCTCTTGCGAACCTTCTATCTGGCGGCGGGCGCCGCCGCGCTGCTGTTGAGCGCCTGCGGCGACGGCGGCGGCAAGTCCTCGGGCGGGGAGGGCGATCGGTTCGCCGGGCTCGACCAGGCGATTCTCGCCTGGAAGGCGGACATCGAGGCCACCCATGAGTCCTGCAAGAACAAGGTCGAGGGAACCGGCTGCGTCGACTTCCAGGTCGCCTGCAAGGCTGAACGCGCCGTCACCGAGGCCGATCGCGCGCTGGGCGTGACCGAGCGTGTCGTCGCCGCCTTCCGCTGGCAGGGCTGGAACCCCGCCGGGACCGAACAGCTGCCCGCCGGCGCCTCGGCCGAGTTCGACAAGATCGGCGGCGAATGGGCGCGCAAGCCGACCGCGCCGGTCAACCCCACCAGCTGCCAGCCGATCCAGGGCTGACTCGAGCATTTGCCGCTCCCGCCTCGCCGATAGCCGTGTAGGCTGGCGGCCATGCAGGCGGCTTCATGACCCGGCGGGCGGTGATCATCGGCGGCTCCGGCCAGATCGGCCGGGCCGCGGCGGCCAACCTCCTGGAACATGGCTGGTCGGTGGTCTGCGCCCAGCGCAATCCGGGCGACCTGCCCGAAGGGCTGCGCGGGCGGGTCGAGACCGTCGCGCTCGATCGCAACGACGAAGGCCCGGCGCGCGCGCTGGGGCAGGGCGCGGACCTGCTGGTCGACACGGTCGCCTTCACGGCCGCGCACGCGGCGCAACTGCTGGCGCTGGCCGGCGATGTCGGCGCCCTTTCGGTGATCTCCACCGGCAGCGTCTACGCCGATGCGGCCGGCCGCACGCTCGACGAGGCGCGCGAGACCGGCTTTCCGCAGTTCCCCGTTCCGATCCGCGAAGACCAGCCGCGCACCGCCCCCGGCCCGGCCACCTATTCCACCCACAAGGTGGCGCTGGAGGACGCCCTGCTGCAGGGCTGGCCGGGCGACCTCTCCATCCTGCGCCCCGGCGCCGTCCACGGGCCCGGCTGCCGCAGCCCGCGCGAATGGTGGGTGCTGCAACGGCTGCTCGACGGCCGCGCGCAGATCCCCCTGGCCTACGGCGGCGCCAGCCGCTTCCACACCTCCGCCACCGCCAACATCGCCGAACTGATCCGCGTTTGCGCCGAGCACCCCGGCGTGCGCGTGCTGAACGCCGCCGATCCGGAGGCGCTCAGCGTCGCCGAACTCGTCCGCGCGATCCTGCGCGCCACCGGACGCAAGGCCGAACTGGTGCTCACCCCTGGCCCGCCGGAGGGCCTCTTCGGCATGAGCCCCTGGAGCATTCCCGGCCCCGTGGTGCTCGACATGTCGGCCGCCGCCGCGCTCGGCTACCGGCCGGTGACCGACTACGCCGGTTTCGCCGGCGAGACCTGCCGCGACCTGGCCGCCCGCGCCGGGGAACTGCCCTGGCGCGAGGTCTTCCCGGGCCTGGCGCCCTATCCGGCGGCGATGTTCGACTACGCCGCCGAGGACGCCGCCTTCGGGGCCCTGCATGGCTGAGCCGGCGATCGCGCTGGAGGGGGTCTCGGTGCGCTACGGGACGCATCTGGCGCTCAGCGACGCCTCGCTCGCGGTGGGCGAGGGCGAGTTCGTCGCCCTGGTCGGCGGGTCCGGGTCCGGCAAGACGACTCTCCTGAAGGCCGTCAACGGCCTGGTCCGCCCGGACGCCGGGACGGTGCGCGTCGCCGGCGCCGCCGAGGGCGAGCCGGCGCATCTCCTGAGACGTCGGATCGGTTATGTTTTCCAGGAGATAGGGCTGTTTCCTCACCTCTCGGTGGCGGAGAACATCGGGATCACCCCGCGCCTCCTGGGCTGGGATGCGGCCCGCATCGCGGAGCGGGTGCGCGACCTCCTCGCCCTCGTCGACCTGCCGCCGGAGATGGCGGTGCGCGCCCCGGTCGCCCTCTCCGGCGGCCAGCGCCAGCGGGTGGGCGTCGCCCGCGCCCTGGCCGCCGAGCCGAAGCTGATGCTGATGGACGAGCCCTTCGGCGCCCTCGACCCGCTGACCCGCGACGCCCTCGGCGAAGACTATCGCGCCCTGCACGGGCGGCTGGGCCTGACCACTGTCATGGTCACCCACGACATGACCGAGGCCGTGCTGCTGGCTGACCGTATCGTGGTGCTCCAGGCCGGCCGCATCGTCGCCGACGGGACCCCGGCGGACCTGCTGTCGGCCCAGGTGGAGCCCGGCGTCCGAGCGCTCCTGCAATCGCCCGCGCGGCAGGCCGAGCGGCTGCGCGCCAGGCTGGCGGGCGCGGCGTGAACGCTCGGCTGGAGGCCGCCTTCGCCCTGCTGCCGCAGTATCTGGGCTGGCACGTGTTGCTCAGCGCCAGCGCCCTGGTGCTGGGCGTCGCCCTCAGCCTGCCGCTGGCGATCGCCGCCAGCCGCAGCCGGCGGCTCCGCTGGCCGCTGATGGCGTTCGCCAGCCTCATCCAGACCATCCCCAGCCTGGCCCTGCTGGCGCTCTTCTACCCCCTGTTGCTGGCCATAGCTGCTGCCTCCAAGGCGCTGACAGGGCAGGGGTTTTCGGCGCTCGGCTTCCTGCCCTCGCTGCTCGCCCTGACGCTCTATTCGATGCTGCCGATCCTGCGGAACGGCGTCGCCGGGATCACCGGCGTGGACCCGGCCGTCGTCGAGGCGGCGGACGGCGTCGGCATGACCTCCCGCCAGCGCCTCGTGCAGGTCGAGCTGCCGCTGGCCGCGCCGGTGATCATGGCCGGGGTTCGCACCGCCGCGGTCTGGACCATTGGGGCGGCCACGCTTTCCACCCCGGTCGGCCAGACCAGCCTGGGCAACTACATCTTCTCGGGCCTGCAGACCGAGAACTGGGTGTTCGTGCTCTTCGGCTGCGCCGCCTCCGCCGCCCTGGCGCTCGCCGCCGACCAGTTGCTGGGGCTCATCGAGGCCGGCGCCGCGCGACGGGACGTCCGGCGGATCGCCTTCGGCCTGATCGGCCTCGCCGCCGGCGTGGCGGCGGCGATCCTGCCGCTGGCCGGCCTTGGCAGGGAGACGGCCTATGTGGTCGGCGCCAAGAACTTCTCCGAGCAGTACATCCTCGCCGAACTGATGGGCGCGCGGCTGCGCGAGGCCGGCGCGGCGGTGGAGCGCAAGGACGGCCTCGGCTCGGCCGTCGCCTACCGCGCCCTGGCCGCCGGGGAGATCGACGCCTATGTCGACTATTCAGGAACACTCTGGACCAACGTCCTGAACCGGCAGGACAATCCGGGCCGGGAGGCGGTGCTGCGCGAGCTGACCGTCGAGCTGAAGCGGCGCGACGGGGTGCTGGTGCTGGGCTCGCTCGGCTTCGAGAACGCCTATGCGCTGGCCATGCGCGGCGCGCGCGCTCGCGAGCTCGGGGTCGAGAGCATCGCCGACCTGACCGCCGTCGCGCCAGGGCTGACGCTCGGCTCCGACCTTGAGTTCCTGTCGCGGCCGGAGTGGAAGGCGGTGAAGGGGGCCTACGGCCTGCGTTTCCGAACCGAGCGCTCCTACCAACCCACCTTCATGTACCGGGCGCTGGCCGGCGGCGAGGCGGACGTGATCTCGGCCTTCTCCAGCGACGGGCGGATCGCCGCCGACAGGCTGGTGATCCTCGCCGACCCCAAGGGCGCCATCCCGCCCTATGACGCGGTGGTGCTGGTCTCGCCGAAGCGAGCCGGGGACGCGCGGCTGCTGGCGGCCCTGCGGCCGCTGATCGGCAGGATCGGCGTGGCCGCCATGCAGCGCGCCAACTTCAGCGTCGACCGCGACCGGGACACGGCTTCTCCCGCCCAGGCGGCCGCGGCTCTGGCCGCGGAGATCGGGCTGTCTGACTAGCCGCATCGCCGCCGCCGCTGGCGCGCCACACCTTCCTGCGTCATCCCCGGAACAAGTCCGTGGATGACGGTTGGAGAATGGCCGTGGCCTGAGCATTGCAGGGATGCGCGCATGCCGGCGCGTCTGTGCCGGTTCCGGATGCCGAGGAGAGGACGCCGCCCATGTCCGCCACCGCCGAACGCCGCGCCGAGCCCCGCGCCCCCGCGCTGCTGACCGCCAAGATCATCTACGGCGAGAACGAGGAGTTCGTCGTCGACTGCGCCGTCCGCTCGACTTCCGAGCACGGCGGGCGGGTGCGCTCGACCCTGCCGATGCTGCCGGACCGTTTCAAGCTGCTGCTCTACAAGACCGGCGAGCTCTACGAGGCCGAGGTCGCCTGGCGCGGCAAGGACGAACTGGGCGTCAAGCTGGTCGGCTCGGAACGCCTCGACGAACAGCGCGAGGCGCCGCGCAACCTCAACGCCCGCCGCCTCTTCAGCGACGCGGTGCTTCAGGGAGTCTGAGCGAACCCCTCACCCGGTCGGGAGAGGGAAACCCGACGGCGTAGCCGGCGGGAGGGTGAGGGCCTCCGCCCTCTCCGGACAGGCCGCAAGCCCTCATCCTCGCCGCGCCTGGCGGCGCGTCTATCCTTCTCCCGACCGGGAGAAGGAGGGTTTTGTTAACCATGCTGGGCAAAACCTGCCGGGCGGATTTCCCCGCAGGATTCTCATCCGTAACGAGGCCCCAAGCATGAACGGCGCCGAGGTGTTGGACGTCGGTCGCGACGCCATCTGGCTCACCATCCAGCTGTCCGCCCCGGTGCTGATCGTCGGGCTGATCGTCGGGGTGGGGATCGGCCTGATGCAGGCGCTGACCCAGATCCAGGAAGCCACGCTGGTCTATGCGCCGAAGATCGTGGCGATCTTCATCTCGCTCTTGGTCTTCCTGCCGCTGATGGGCGCGCTGATGAGCGGCTTCTTCCGGCAGATCGCCGCGCGCATCTCGAACATGTGAGCCAAGGCGATGGAGGGCTACGCCACCGCCGCCCAGGTCTATTCCGTCGGGCTGATCTTCGCCCGCGTCGGCGCCTTCGCCATGCTGATCCCGGGGATCGGCGAGCAGTCGGTGCCGCCGCGCATCCGCCTGTCGCTGGCCTTCCTCCTGGCCCTGGTGATCGCGCCGGTGGCCGTGCCCGGCAACCTCGCCGTGCCCGGCACGGTGGGCGCGATGGGCGGGGCGATCCTCAAGGAGGTGCTGATCGGACTGATGCTGGGCGCCATCCTGCGGATGTTCCTCTCCAGCCTGGCGACGGCCGGGGAGGTGGTCTCGATCCAGACCACGCTCTCCTTCGCCCAGACCGCCAACCCGATGCAGGCCACGCCCTCGACCACGCTCGGCACCTTCCTGGGCCTGATGGGCATCGTGCTGATCATGGCCACCGACCTGCACCACATGTTCCTGTCGGGTCTGGTGCGCTCCTATGCGCTCTTCCCGTTCAGCCGGCCGCTGCAGGTGGGCGACGCTGCGACCCTGGCCATCCAGACGGTCGGCGGCTCGTTCGCGCTGGGCGTCCAGCTGGCCGCGCCGGTGCTGGTGTTCAGCCTGGTCTTCAACATCGCCACCGGCCTGGTCGGCCGGGTGATGCCGCAGTTCCAGATCTTCTTCGTCTCCGCGCCGCTCGGCATCCTCCTGGGGCTCTCGCTGTTCGCGTTGAGCCTGGGCGCCATCGGCATGGTGTGGATCGAGCGCTACCGCGATCTTCTCGGGTTCTTCGGGTGACCGATGGCTGAGAACGAAGACGCCGCCTCGAAAACAGAAGAGCCGACACCGAGGCGGCTCCAGCAGGCTCGCGAGAAGGGCGAGGTCGCCAAGACGCCGGATCTCGCGCCGCGGGCGGCCCTGGCGGCTACGGCGGCGGTGCTGGCGCTCGCCGGCGGCTGGCTGGCTCGCGACATGACCTATGCGCTGCTGCCGTTCATCCAGCATCCCGACGACTTCCAGCTGGCCGAAGGCGGCGGCCTGGGCGTGGCCTACGATGCGATCAGGGCCCTGGCCGTGCCGCTGGCGGCGATCCTTTTCACCGCCGCCGTGGCCGGCGCGGCGGGCAACCTGGTTCAGCACGGCTTCCTGTGGTCGCCCGAGCGCCTGGCGCCGAAGCTGGAGAAGGTCTCGCCGCTGGCCGGCTTCAAGCGCATCTTCGGCATCGACGGCCTGGCGCAGTTCCTCAAGTCCCTGCTCAAGGTCGGGCTTACCGGCCTGGTCGCCTGGTGGGTGCTGCAGCCGCACGCCGCCGACCTGCAGAACCTGCCCGCCCTGGGCCCCGCCGCCATCCTGCCCTACAGCGCCGACCTGATGCGCCGGCTGATGTTCGGCGTGCTGGCTCTGCTGCTGGTCATCACCGGCGCCGACTGGTTCTGGCAGCGCTACCGCTTCATGCAGCGCATGCGGATGACCAAGGAGGAGCTGAAGGAAGACTTCAAGCAGTCCGAAGGCGACCCGCACATCAAGGCCCGCCAGCGCCAGCTGCGCATCGAGAAATCCCGCCGCCGGATGATGCAGGCCGTGCCCGAGGCGACGGTGGTGATCATGAACCCGACCCACTACGCCGTGGCCTTGAAATACGAGGCCGAGAAGGCCGGCGCGCCGCAATGCGTCGCCAAGGGCGTCGATGCGCTGGCCCTGCGCATCCGCGACATCGCCAGGGAAGCCGGGGTGCCGGTGATCGAGGACCCGCCGCTGGCCCGCGCGCTCTACGCCTCGGTCGATGTCGACCAGTTCATCCCGGTCAAGCACTACGAGGCGGTGGCCAAGATCATCGGCTTCCTGATGAGCGCGGCGCAGCGCCGCAGCGCGACGCCTTCCAGGTCGTGACCGAACAGGAAACGCCCAAGCCAAGAATCCGGCCCTGACGGGCGCTTGGCCTTCTAGGAGTATGATTGTGAATGATTCGCTGGCCAGAACGGCCTTCACCGCCAGCCCCCCGGAGGTCGTCATGGCCGCCGCCACTCCGCCCCGCGGCGAACGCCGCTTCGACCCGCTGACCGCGGCCGCGATTTTCTTCTTCCTCGTGGCGGTGGCGATGGCCTCGGTCTCGGCGATCGACGCCGGGCCGCAGACCATTGCCGGCATGCTGCTGTTGGTGGGCCTGGCCAGCGTCGCCTGCCTCGGCCTCTTCGCGCTGCGCTCGGGCGCCCAGACCCCGGCGGCCGAGGAGATCGACGACGCCCGCGTGGTCGCGGCCCTGGCCGAGGGCGCGGCGGTGGCCGGCGCGGACGGGCGCATCTTCGCCGCCAATGGAGCCTGGCGCGAGGCGCTGGGGACCTCGCCCCGCCTGCCCAAGGCCGGCGCCTCGGCGGCCAGCCTGTTCACCGCGCTCTCCGCCGCTCGCAGGGGAGAGATCGCGGCCGCGCAGTTGCGCGCCAACGGGACGGAGCACGCAGCCCTGGTCTCGCCGCTTGGCGGCCGCCGCTTCCTGGTGCGCCTGGCCGAGGCGGCCAAGCCCGCCCTGCTGCCGCCCGCCGCCGCCGAGGTGCTGAGCGCCTTCACCGCCGCCGGCCCGCCGCCCGCCCGGGTGCTCGACGCCTTCGCCGCCGCCTCGCCGTTCGGCGCCGCCCTGCTGGAGGGGGAGGACCCGTTCGCCGCGCGCATCGTCGAGGCCAACCCGGCGCTGGGCGAGATGTGCGGCGAGGGCGGCTGCGCCGGCGCGGTCTTCGGCGATCTGCTGGACGCCAACTCACGCGCCCACGCGGCCGAGCAACTGGCCGCCGGCGCCAAGAAGGCCATCGAGGTGCGCCTGGCCAGCGACCCCAAGCGGATCGCCCACCTCTACATCTCCCGCCAGGCGGACCGCTTCGTCGCCTACCTTGTGGATGTCTCCGAACAGAAGCAGATCGAGCTGCAGCTCGCCCAGTCGGCCAAGATGCAGGCCATCGGCCAGCTGGCCGGCGGCGTGGCGCACGACCTCAACAACCTGCTCAGCGCCGTCTTCCTGGAGCTCGACCTCTTGGCCTCGCGCCATCCGCTGGGCGATCCCTCCTACGAGGGCCTGTCGCGCATCCGCCAGACCTCGGCCCGCGCCGCCGACTTGGTCGGCCAGCTGCTCGCCTATTCGCGCCAGCAGACCGTGCAGCGCGAGGTGCTCGACATCGGCGAGCTGATCAACAAGTCCGAGGTGCTGCTGCGCCGCCTGTTGCCCGAGGACATCCAGCTGATCACCGACTACGGCCGCAACCTGCCGATGGTGCGCGCCGACCGCTCGCAGCTGGAGACGGTGGTGATGAACCTCGCCGTCAACGGCCGCGACGCCATCCGCATGTCCAAAGGCGGGGGGGCGGTGACCATCCGCCTGGCGCGCGTCGGCCAGGACGAGGCGGTCGGCCTCGGTCATCCGCAGGCCAAGGGCGAGCAGGCGGTGATCGAGGTTTCCGACGACGGCCCCGGCATCCCGCCCGAGGTGATCGACAAGATCTTCGATCCGTTCTTCACCACCAAGCCGGTGGGCGAGGGAACGGGCCTGGGGTTGGCCACGGTCTACGGCGTGATCAAGCAGGCGGACGGCTGGATCCATGTGGAATCCAAGCCGGGCCAGGGCGCGACCTTCCGCATCTTCCTGCCGGTGCATATCCCCGCCGCGACCGCCGCCCCGGTGGAGGTCAAGGCCAAGCCGGTGGCGCGCGACCTTTCCGGGGCCGGCCGCATCCTCTTCGTCGAGGACGAGGACTCGGTCCGCACCGCCGCCACCCTCCTGCTCCGCGCCCGCGGCTACGAGGTGCTGGAGGCCGCCAACGGCGAGGAGGCCCTGGAGATCGCCGAGGCCCACGCCGGCGAGATCGACCTGATGATCTCCGACGTGGTCATGCCCGGCCTGCAGGGGCCGGAGCTGCTGAAGCAGGCGCGCCAGTATCTCGGGACCGCGCCGGTGATGTTCATCTCCGGCTATGCCGAGCAGGAATTCTCCGACCTGCTGGAGGGCGAGACCGGGGTCTCCTTCCTCGCCAAGCCGATCGACATCAAGACGCTCGCCGAGCGGGTGAAGCAGGAACTGCAGCAGGCGGCGTAGCTCCCTTCCTCCCTCCAGGGGGAAGGGAGATTACGGGGTTGTAATCGCCCGGCCCTTGCCCGGCTTGGCTGTGGCCCATACCCCTTGGCCACCTGACCCCACCTAAGAGACCTCGATGCTCAATCGACGTGAACTGCTCGCCGCCGGCGCCTCCGCCGTGGCGGCGCCCGCCTTCGCTCAAGCCGCCACCCCCGTCGCCCAGCTCAACGCCCTGATGGACGACGTCTTCAACCAGGCGCTCGACGACAGTCCCGAGTTCGTCACCCGCCTCGGCTTCGACAAGGGCGAAAGGGCGGCCGCCAAGGCGCAGCTCGACGATCTCTCCGCCGCCGGCGTCGCCAAGGCCAAGGCCCGCACCGCCGACACCGTGAAGCGGCTGAAAGCCATCGACCGCGCCCCGCTCTCCGGCATGGACGCGGTCAACTACGACTCGATGGCCTACACGAACGGCGTCGCCGCCGAGGCCGACGCGCGCTTCGACTACGGCTATCCCGGCGCCGGCAACCCCTATGTCCTCAGCCAGCTCAGCGGCAGCTACCGCCAGACGCCGGACTTCCTGGCCAACCAGCACACCATCGAGACCAAGGCCGACGCCGAGGCTTACCTTTCGCGCCTCTCGGCCTTCGCCAGGGGCCTGGACGAGGAGAGCGCCCGCGCCCGCGCCGACCACGCCAAGGGCGTGATCCCGCCGGACTTCGCCATCGAGCGGGCGATCCAGCAACTGACGCCGCTGGCGGCCTACGCGCCCGACAAGTCGCCGCTGGTCCGTTCGGTCGCCGACCGCGCCCGGGAGAAGGGGATCGCCGGCGACTACGAGGCCCGCGCGGCGAGGATATTCTCGGACGAGGTGGTCCCGGCGCTCGGCCGCCAGATCGCCGTGCTCGCCGCCGCCCAGCCCCGCGCCTGGCATGACGCCGGCGTCTGGAAGCAGCCGGACGGCGAGGCTTACTACGCCATCTCCCTCAAGGACTCGACCACCACCTCGATGACCGCCGAGGAGATCCACCAGACCGGCCTCGACCAGGCCCGCCGGCTTTCCGAGCGGGCCGAGACGATCCTGCGCGGGCAGGGGATGACGCAGGGGACGGTCGGCGAGCGCATCCAGGCGCTCTACAGGGACCCCAAACACCACTACCCCAACACCGACGAGGGCAAGGAACAGCTGATCGCCGACCTCAACGGCATGGTGAAACAGCTGACCGCCCGCCTGCCGGAAGCGTTCCGCACCTTGCCCAAGGCGCCGCTCGATATCCAAAGGGTGCCCAAATACCTCGAGGCCGGCGCCCCCGGCGGCTACTACAACCAGGCCCGCCTCGACGGCTCGCGCCCGGCGATCTACTGGATCAACCTGCGCGACAGCGCCGAGAATCCCAAGTGGACCTTGAAGACCCTCACCGTCCACGAGGGCGTCCCCGGCCACCACCTGCAGATCAGCCTGCAGCAGGAGGCCGACCTGCCGCTGATCCGCAAGGCCCAGTTCATCTCCGCCCACGGCGAGGGCTGGGCGCTCTACGCCGAGCAGCTGGCCAAGGAGATGGGGGTCTATGAGAACGATCCGCTGGGCGAGATCGGCTACATCCAGGCGGCCCTTTTCCGCTCGGCCCGGCTGGTGGTCGACACCGGCATGCACGCCAAGCGCTGGAGCCGCGAGAAGGCGATCGAGACGATGAGCGCGATCGACGGCAGCCCGACCGCCACCGCCACCACCGAGATCGAGCGCTACTGCGTCTGGCCGGGCCAGGCCTGCAGCTACATGGTCGGCAAGCTCACCTGGCTGCGGTTGCGCGAGAAGGCCAGGGCGGCGCTCGGCGAGCGCTTCGACATCAAGGCGTTCCACGACTGGGGCCTCTTGCCGGGCGTCATGCCGCTGGCCGTGCTGGAGAGCGTCATCGACCGGCAGATCGCCGCGGCCAGGGCCTAGGGCGATGGCGAACGAGTGCGGGCCCTACGCCCGCCGCTCGCGCGGGCCGCGGTCGACCAGCCAGGCGATCGCGGTCAGGGCCAGGTAGACGGCCAGGGCGTTGACGCCGAAGCCGGTCGTGCTGGCCGGGATCGGCGTCAGCATGGCGACGATCTGGACCAGCAGCAGGATCGCCACGAACAGCGCCGCCGGCCAGGCATGGCGCCCGGCCGCCTTGCGCCCTGCGGTCCAGGCGATGGCCGCGAGCGCGATGAGCCCGATCTCCCCCGCCTGTTCGACCACCGGCAGGTTCCACAGGCCCAGCCCCACCTTGGTCCCGCCGGGCCACAGCGCCAGGTCCGGCCGGTGGACCAGCAGGTCGGTGAGCCAGTGGGAGAACACCACCAGCCCGACCATGATCGCCGCGCGCCAGGGCAGCTTGAGCAGTCCGCGCACCGCCAGGGCGCCGGCCAGCGACCATAGGAGGGCGGCCGGCAGGCTGTGGGTCCAGGGCATGTGCTCGAGCACCAGCGCGCTGCCCGGCAGGCTCGGGTCGAACGACAGCCGCTCCACCCCGGCCACCACCAGCGCGCTCCAGCCGATGTCGATCAACTGGGCCGCGGCCACATAGGTCCAGAGCGGCGCGCGCGGCTCGGCCGCCTTGGCGGCCAGCGCCGCCGCATTGTGTCCGACGAACATGACGACCCTCCCCAGGAAGGGGCAGCCTGCGCCGTGGCGCGGCGCTCATCAAGCCTGTCGCATAAGTCGCTGGCGCGGTGGCCTAAACCGCTTCACAAGGCGGTCCGGTCCGGCATAGTCCGGGCGCGGCGGATAGGGCGGGTTCTTCAGGGTGTTCGGGCGGTTCTTCAGCGAGCTGAAGCAGCGCAATGTGATCCGCGTGGCCGGCATCTACGCGGTCACGGCCTGGGGTCTGTTCCAGATCGTCAAGACGGTGTTCGACACCCTGGGCGCGCCCGCCTGGGCCGCCCAGGTGACGCTGATCGCCCTGGCGATGGGCCTGCCGATCGCCGCCATCATCGCCTGGGCCTTCGAGCGCGGTCCGGACGGGTCGGTCCGCCGCACCGAGGTCGACGCGGAAGCGCCTCGCGCCAAGGTCAACTGGGTCGATGGCGTGCTGCTGGGCGGCATCGGCCTGGTGGTCGCGGTCAGCGCGCTGCAGT
This sequence comes from Caulobacteraceae bacterium, assembly GCA_020852035.1. Lineage (GTDB taxonomy): Bacteria > Pseudomonadota > Alphaproteobacteria > Caulobacterales > Caulobacteraceae > Phenylobacterium. Next base: position 4,054 of record JADZBR010000192.1, on the reverse strand, counting down.
TGTCCGGCGCGGTCAAGTTCATCGGCGGTCAGGCCCGGCCCGCAGCCGCCGCGGTCTCCGACAAGTCCGTCGCCGTCCTGCCCTTCGCCAACTTCAGCGACCGGCCGGAGTCGGAGTTCTTCGCCGACGGCCTGACCGAGGAGGTGATCAACAGCCTGGCCCAGTCTCCCGAACTGAAGGTCGTGGGGCGGACTTCCGCCTTCTATTTCAAGGACAAGAACGAGGATCTTCGCGAGGTTGGCCGCCAGCTCGGCGTCAGCCACGTGGTCGAGGGCAGCGTGCGGACCGAGGGCGAGCGCCTGCGGGTCACCGCCCAGCTGATCAAGGTTTCCGACGGCTTCAACGTCTGGTCCAAGACCTACGACCGCAGCGGCGACGACGCCCTGGCGATCCAGACCGAGATCGCCAACGCCGTGGCCGAGGCGCTGAAGAGCAGCCTTGCGGTGACCGGCGCGGTCGATCCCTCGCAGCGCTCTCCGGAAGCCTACCGGCTGGAGCTGATCGCCAAGGCCAAGGCGCGGCGGCTGGGGCTGGCTGAGCTCACCACCGCCAGGGCGCTCTACAAGCAACTCATCGAGCTGGAGCCGGACAATCCGGACCACTATGCGGGCCTGGCCTTCACCACCACCTTCCTGGCGCAGAACTACCTGACCATCCCCTTCCCGGAAGCGGAACGCGAGGCCCGGGCGGCGGTGGACAAGGCGATCGCGCTCAATCCGAAGGCGTCGTCCGGCTGGCTGGCGAAGGGCGTGCTCTGCACCATCCTGACCATCCGCGCCCAGCGCCAGTCCTGCGAGGCCGAGGGCCGGCAGGCGTTCGAGACAGCTCTGAAGCTGGCGCCCAAGGATCCCGACGTTCTGGTGTTCTACGCCAACCACCTGGGGTCGCGCAGCGCGACCGAGACCCTGCCGGTGGTCCGCCGGGCGCTGGAGATCGATCCCCTCAACCGGGTGGCGCAGATCGTCTATGCGGGCGCGCTGCAGGCCACCGGCGACGTGCGGGGCGCCGAGCGCCAGTATCTCGCCACGGTCGAGCTCTTCCCCGACTTCGTGGACGCCAAGCAGGAACTCGCCGACCTCTATCTGCGCGAGGGCCGGCTGGATCTTTCCGAGGTCTGGCTGCGCGCCGCCGCGACGCCGGGCAGCGATCCGTCCGCGGCGATCCAGCTGGCGCACATCTACTATAACCTCGGCCTGAACGCCGACGCCGACGCGGTGCTGGCCGCGGTCACGACACCGCCGGTCGCCGCCGATGTGGCGCGGGCCATCCGCCTGGTCCGGGCCGGCGACTACCAGGCCACCGACGCCTTCGCGCGCGAACGCCTTGCCACCACCGACGATCCCCTGTGGCGCAGCGCGCTCGCCACCACCCAGATGATGCTCGGCAAGCCCGAGGGGACGCGCGCGCAGCTGATCGTCACCTCGCCCGAACTCTTCGCGCCCACCCCGGCCGTCACCCTCGGCGGCCTGGAAGACGCCCTGCGCGCCGCCTGGGCGTGTCAGCAGCTGGGCGACCAGGGCCAGGCGCGGCGCATCCTGCAGGAACTGCTGCGGCTCACGGCCCCGCAGCAGGGGCTTCGTCAGCCGCCCCTGCGGCGCATCGTGCGCATGCGGGCGCTGGCGATGTTGGGACAGCATGACGCGGCGCTCACCGAGCTGACCGCGGCCGTCGATGGCGGCTTTCGCACGCCTGTGGACCTGGAGGCGTTCATCCGTATCGACGCCTATCCGATGGTTGCGGCGTTGGCCAAGGATCCGCGCTTCCAGGCGCAGATGCGGCGCATCGAGGCCGACAACGCCCGGATGCGGGCGGCCGTACTGGAACGGCGCGGCTCGGCGGCCCGCCGGACCGCAACAACCGCTACTGCTTTGAAACGCCCTCAGGCATAATCGCGGTCCGTAACGGGGGCGGGTGTGTTCGAGCGGTTCTTCAGCGAGCTGAAAGAGCGCAACGTGATCCGCGTGGCTGGCATCTATGCGGTCACGGCCTGGGGCCTGTTCCAGATCGTCAAGACGGTGTTCGACACCCTGGGTGCGCCGGCTTGGGCCGCCCAGGTGACGCTCGTCGCCCTGGCGGCCGGCCTGCCGATCGCCGCCATCGTCGCCTGGGCTTTCGAGCGCGGGCCCGACGGGAGCATCCGGCGCACCGAGGCCGTCGCGGAGGAAGACGACGAGACGCCATCCGGCAAGCGGCGCATCGGGCTGGTCGACGCCCTGCTGCTGGGCGGGGTGGCGCTGGTGGTGGCGCTCAGCGTGCTGCAGATGACCGGCGTCGTCGGCATGCCCGGCCGTTCGAAGGCGACCGTGCTGGCCCCGGAGATTCCCGAGAAGTCGGTGGCGGTGCTCCCCTTCGCCAACTTCAGCGCCAATCCCGAGGCGGAATACTTCGCCGACGGCCTGACCGAAGAGGTGATCAACGGCCTGGCCCAGATCCCGGACCTGAAGGTCGCCGGCCGGACATCCGTCTTCTATTTCAAGGACAAGAACGAGGATCTTCGCGAGATCGGCCGCAAGCTCGGCGTCAGCCACGTGGTCGAGGGCAGCGTGCGGCGCGAGGGCGACCGCCTGCGGGTCACCGCCCAGCTGGTGACCGTCTCCGACGGCTTCCACGTCTGGTCCAAGACCTACGACCGCACCGTCGACGACGCCTTCGCCATCCAGACCGAGATCGCCGCCTCGGTGGCCGAGGCGCTGAAGACCCGGCTGGCCGTGGCCGGCCCGACCGGCGCCGCCCAGGCGCGCGACCCCAAGGCTTATCAGCTGGAGTTGGTGGCGCGGGCGCAGTACCGGCGGCTGACCCGCGAGGACCTGCTGGCCGCGCGCGAGAAGTATCGCCAGCTGATCCGCATGGAGCCGAAAAACCCCTCCGCCCACGCCGGCTTCGCCCTGGCGACGATGATCGTCGCCCAGAACCACCTGGCGCTCGATTTCGCCGACGCGCGGCGCGAGGCCGAGGCGGCGGTGAACCGCGCCCTGGCGCTCGATCCCAACAACGTCGACGCGCTCACCGCCAAGGGGATGGTGAACCTGGTCCTCGGGATGCGGACCGGTCGCCCGGACATCTTCGCGCAAGGGGAGGCGGCGTTGAAGAAGGTGCTGGTCACCGCGCCCCGCAATTCGGACGCCCTGGCGCTGCTGGCCAACCTGGCCGGGCGCGGGGGGCGCCCGACGGAGGCCGAGGACTACGCCCGGCGGGCGCTGGCGGTCGATCCGCTGAACCGGCTGGCGCAGGGGCTGCTGGCCAGTTCGCTGCGCCTGCAGGGGCGGATGCCGGAAGCCGAGCGGCAGTATCGCTCGATGGTCGAGCTCTTCCCCGACTATCCCGACGCCAAGCTCAGCCTGGCCCAGACCCTGATCGCGCGCGGCGCCTTCGACCAGGCCGAGCCCTGGCTGGCCGCCGCCGCCGGCCCCGGCCACGACGCCTCGTCGGCCATCAACCTGACCAACCTCTATATGAACCTGGGCATGCAGCCGCAGGCCGAGGCCGCCATCGCCGGCATGAACAAGTCCGAGCAGGAACGGGTCATCGGCCGGGTGCTGAGCCTCTATGTGCGCGAGGACTGGCGCGGCGCGCTCGCCTTCGCCGAGGCCAACATGCGCGACGACGAGGATCCGTGGTGGGCGCAGGTCGCCTCCCTGGCCGCCCTGCAGATGGGTGACTACGAGGCGGCGCGGCGCTACCTGGGCGCAGTGGCGCCGGAACTGTTCCAGCCTGAGCCGGTGGTGAACGCCGAGGGGCTCGGAAACGCGCTGCAGACCGCCCATGTCGTCAAGGCGCTGGGCGATGCGGGGCAGGCGAGGCGGCTCCTCCTGGGCGTGCTGAAGCAGACCGAGCGGCCCGACGGGAGCTATCTGCCCAACGACCTGCGCATCGCCCGCGTGCGCGCCTATGCTGAGCTCGGCGACCGGAACCGCGCCATCGCCGAGCTGCGGGCCGCGATCGGGGCCGGCTGGCGGATGCTCTACGACATGGAAGACTTCCTGTGGCTGGACCGCCACTACAACACCCGCGGCCTGCACGACGACCCGGAGTTCAAGGCCCTGATCGGCCAGGT